>JAAUPH010000020.1 GCA_012035435.1 Sphingopyxis sp.
GTCGCGATAGGCGGCAAGCCGACACCGTCGCCCGCGCGCCCAGCGGCACCACCCGGTCCTTGTTGCCCTTGCCCTTGCGCACCATCAGCATCGCGCGGGACTGGTCCATGTCGTAGAGCTTGAGGTCCACCAGCTCGCTGCGCCGGATCGCAGTGGCGTACAGCACCTCCAGCATCGCACGGTCACGCAGGCCCAGCGGTTCCCCCACATCGGGCATGGCCAGGATCGCCTCGGCCTCCTCGGCGGTCAGCACGAGGGCGGGCAGGCGTTTTTCCGGGCGGGGCAGCTCCAGCTCGCTCGCCGGGTTCGAGAGGATGTGATTCTCGCGCGCCAGCCATTTGAACCAGGCGCGGATCGGGATCATGCGCTGCGCCTGCGTGCGGAACGACAGCGGCTCGCCACCCGGCTTGCGGTGATAGTAGAGATGGCGCTGATAGCGTTCCAGCACCGGCTTGGTCACCTCGTGCGGGCGCTCCAGCCCCCGCTCATGGCACCACAGGATGAACGTCGAGAGGCCGTGCCGCCGGTCGATGATCGTGGCACCGGAGTAGTTGCGCACGGCAAGGTGGGCGAGGAACCGCTCCATGTGGCGGGCCAGGCTGTCGGGATCGTGGCGGCCCGGCAGTTCGGGCAGAACGCGGCGGGACATGGCTATGCGTATGATCGCGCCGCGCCGGGAGCATCCGGTGACGTGCATTCCGGCGCTGTGATCGCGGCAGCGGGCAAGAACGGCACGATTGCCCCGTTTTTGAGCATTTCGGCAGGGCGACCGAGGCCCGACCGGCCCCCGACCACGCCCCGACCGGGGGGCGACTGGTCAGCTGCTACCCCCGACCGCTCTGCATCATAGCGCTGCCGTTTCAGGCTCTCGACGTCGATCAGGCCCATCACGAACGGCGCGGATTGATCGCCGTCGCCTTCGCCCGCCCACAGCAGCTCGTAGACGAACCGCGCACCATCGCGCCGCACCAGCAGATATTCGAGGCTCTCAAGGCGGCTGAGGTGAAGCTTGAGCTGGGTATCGCCCCAGCCTGTCGCCTCGCGCACCTCACGCCGGGTGAACCGCAGATCGCGGGGATGCACCCCTGCGGCCCTGGCCCATGCTCCCACATGATCGCGCACCATGCCCAGCAGGCGGCGGGTCTGCGGCGGCAGCTCGTCAAGCGTGGTGCCGAGCACCGCATGGGCAAGTGCGTTCGCCGCCGCGATGTCATCAAGGCTGGCCTCGATATATTCCAGCGGCTCGGCACCGGGACGTTCGAGCCTGCGCACCGGGCGCTGATGCTGGTGTAGCAGCGCAATGGCGCGGATCAGCCCCAGATATTTGCGATGATCGCGCCGGGTGCGGGTCTTATCGTCAAGGAAGGTCAGATATTCGGCATAGGGGTTCACCACCTTCACCGGTTTCAGGAGCCGCTGGGCGTTGTGGTGGAGCTTGCGGATCGCGGCCCCATGTTCCCGCGTCGCCAGCCCCGCCAGCGTCTCCTCATAGCGCTGGCGGGCATGGATCGCGCGGGTCTGGTCGCGGCTCTCATCGATCGTCAGCACCAGGCAGCGGTTGGCCAGCTCCTCGTCAAGGTCGATCGCCGTTGTGGTCAGCATCAAGGCCACCGGGCCTTCCACGGTGTAATCCTGCGTCACCAGCTTGCCCGTCGCCGGGTCCTTGCCGGTAGACGCAATGGTAAGCGTGCCCTGGCTTTGCAGCAGCTTCAATGCATAGGCGGCCTGGCGCGCGCCTTCCTCCTCGGCAATGGCCAGCGCCTTGTGCTTGAGGTCCGTATCGCCGAGGTAGAACAGGCTCTGCCCGGTCATCGCCGAGTAGGTCACCCGCTCCTCTTCCGGCACCAGATCGAGCACCGCATCCATCAACGCCGATTTGCCCGCCGCGCTGGTCGACTGGATCAGCACCGCCAAGGGCCGGTCGAGCTTGCGGCTCAGCGCCGCCAGATAGACGCACAGCGCGTTTGCCGCTTCGCCCACCACCCCCAGCGCCGCAATGTCGGCAGCGATGTGGGTGAGCAGGTTCGGGGCTTTCAGCCAGGCCATGGCCTCGGCCTCATCATGCGCGCTGATGCTGGGGCCGGTTGCCTTGGGCGCACTGGCGGCCAGCATCTCCTCCTGCGCCCCCTCCAGCGCCAGCAGCACCTGGCCCACGTCGCGTTTCACCGCATCGGCGGGCAAGCCCAGCTCCTGCGCCGCCTCGGCCACGAAGCTCCCCCGCGCCTTGGCGCTGAGCAGGTCCAACCCATCGACGTGGAACGCATCACCGCGCCGCACCATCAGGTTGATCCGCATCGCCTCATCGCCACCATGCCTGCCAAGCACGAAGCCTATTTCAAGGAACTGGGGACACGCATCGCCAAGGCCCGCAAGGAACGCGGCATGACCCAGCAGGCGCTCGCCGACGCTCTGGGCATCGCACAGCAGACCCTCGCCCATTACGAGGTCGGGCGCATCGGCGTCGGGATCGCCATGCTTCCACGCCTGGCCGAGTTGCTCGATCTGTCGTTCGACGAGATTCTGCTTGGCCAGCCCACCGTCCGCATCCCCGGCAAGCGCGGGCCAGCTTCCCGCCTCGAACAGCAGCTCGATGCCATCGCTCGCCTGCCCAAGGCAGAACAACGGGCGGTTTCGACGCTACTGACCGCCGTACTCGCCCAGCACGGCACACCCGTAGGACAGGAGGCCGCACCCGCGCCCTGATCCTTTCTCAGCCGCTCAGACGCGGCACTGGCAGCACGGCAGCACCATCGGGGACGGAACACCGCCGCGCCCCTTGGCGGAGCCTTTTAGCAGCTCTATAAACAGGCAGGACAGCCGCCGCTCTTCCGCTGCAGCCACACCCCTCGCAATCGACCGCCTGCAGGCGGGTGCAGCGCCAACCCATTGACCCGCCACGCAAACATCCCATCCGCGCACAAACTGCAGCCGGATGCAGCACACTCCGCGCCCACCTAATCACCTGTTACAAAACGCAAATCTCGCTGCAGCAGACTACCGCCTCGCGGTGTTCGGTGTGCGCGCGCGCATTTCACAGGGACTGCACCTGCTCGACTTGCCGGGCCCAGCATCAAGCCATCAAACTATGCGATGGCCTTCCCGACGGAACGAGACGATCAATCACTCCTTTCGAGGATGCTCGCCGCGCCATAAAGACGAATCGCATACTCGAGCGCCTCCCCACCTTCGCATTCTGGATAGGAAGATATTCCTATGACCCAATCCTCCCCAAAGAATACTAACTCCTGGGGGGTAAAGTTGCTCAAAAATATGAGCGCGTATTGCTCACCTCTGTCAGCAATAAAGAACTGCAAGTCTCCTCTATAACGCTCGATTGCAAATTCTGATTTTTCGCCCTGCGAACCGATGAACTCAGAAATTTTTTCTAACCAATTATGATATTCATTCGGGTCTGGAAAAACCTCTATCCTTTCCATCGTGATCGACAAGCGCTCACGCAAGCTCTCAGCTTTCTGCTCTGAAACAGGGTTAATCATCAGTCATGATAACGGATTGAACCGTCCTTCCTTCTTACCGGCTGCCCGCCTTCAACACGGGGCGTTGCGGCATGGCTGTGCGGTTTTGAATCATGCGGCTGCTTTCCTCCGGGATGAGGCTGATGCCGAGAAACAACGACAGGATTTCCGCGACTGTCGCGCGTCATCTGCTGACGCTCTGCCTTCGGCACGGCTCTGCCTCCGGGCGCCTTTACATCTGACCTTGAACGGGAAGTAGGCACACCTGCCGCGCGTAGAGCCCCACGGTCCGCTGCTCGACCTGTACCGGTTGCTACGCCACTGACTCGTTCGCTGGCCTTGACGGCTCTTACGGCCTGCTCACCACCTCGTGCAGCTTTGATCGCTGTACCAGCACCGCCTGGGACACCCGGGACCACAGCTGCCACCGTGTCAACGGCGACGCCGACGACATCGACAGCGGCTTTGCCATAGTTTCCGGCTGCGATGTTGCCTGCCGCACTCGCCACTCCCATTCCAATATTGGCCACGTCCCAGAGGGTTTCGATTGCCTCACCATCCGGATCGACATTATTCACCGGATCGTTTGCGACATAGGCATACCAGTTAATCCCATCCTTGTAACCGATCGGTCGGTCTGCAGGAACCGCCCCAGCGTCGGCGAGTACATCCGGGCTTTGTAGTAGTAGAGGCCCAGCTCCGGCAGCCACGCTTGTCCAGTATATTGGAACCGCCCCACATTGCTGACCGATGGAATGCCATATTCGTCATAGCGGTTGATGCCGATCGCCGTGCCCGTTGGACCCGACAGCGCGATCACGCTGCCGCGCTCGTCGGCGTGGAGCCAGCGGCGGTCCGCCAGGCCCGACCCTTCATACCAGATCAGCGGTTCATCATCCCCCGGTCCATGCACATAGCGCCGCAGAATCGCTCCCCCCGCATCCCGCTCGGCGACTAGGCGGGGACCTAGATATTCAAAGCGAGTGGTGAGCGCACCTTGCGCGACGCGCGACAGCCGCCCCGTCGGGTCATAATGCAATGTTGCGCCGTTCGATGCGGTCGCCAGGCGATTCTCGCTGCTATAGCTGTAGCTGGTCGTCCCATCGCTGGTCAGGTTGCCCCGCCCGTCATAGCCCAGCGCGCTCGCACCGGCGCTCGTCAGCTGGTTGAGCCCATTGGTGCCATAGGGCCGCACCACATTGAAGTGCGCTGTCCAGGCGTAAACATCATTGCTGCGCGTCTGCCCGATGAGCTGGCTCGACGGGCTATAGCTCATCCCCGTCCCGCCCGCAGCAGGACCCGCCACGGTCAGATCGTGCGTGGTGCCGCCCAGATCCTGCCCAAAGCTGCGCAGGCGGCCCACCGGATCGAACAGCAGGTTGGAGGTCGTCCCATTGCCGCGCGCGATCTGCGTGCGGCGGCCGAGGTCGTCGAACGCAAAGCTCGCAATGGTGAAGCTGCCATTTTCAGCGATGCTGGTAAGGTCGGACGTGTTGTAGAGATAAGACCAGTAATTGCCATCGGGATGCGTCACCCGCGTGAGGCGACCCGCCGGGTCATGTTGCAGCGCAATCGTACCCACCGGGCTCGACTGCGACACCATGCGGCCCAGCGCATCGTAGTCGCTGCCCACAATATTGCCGGGATTGTCGTTGACGAGAATTGCCCGGCCGAGCAAATCATAGCTGGTCGTCACGTCATATTCACCGGCGACGCTGTTCGGCACATCCTTGAACGTCATCCGGCCGAGCGCATCATAGCTGTAGTTGATCAGCTGCCCATCGCGCAAGCGGCGCTGGGTAACATTGTTGTTGGGGTCATAAGTCAGCTGCTCATAATCGGTTGTCGAGCTTGCCAGAGCGCCCACCGTGGTCACCGGGTAACGAGTCTTGGCCAGCCGGTCGTGGCCGTCATATTCAAAGGTGGTGCGGTTATTCTCGCCATCGGTCACCGTCGCGAGCTTGCCATTGAGCGTATAGCTGTTGGCCTCCTCATCAGTTTGCAGTGGCGTACCAAAAGCCACCGTTGTTTTGATCAACTCGCTGGCGGCATTATATGTAAGCTTGGTAATGCGGTCGGGACCAAAGCTCCCTTCGTTGCCCAAGGTGCAGGCGCTCGTCGGCGGCGCGCCAAAGGCCGCCACGTTCATGCGCACCGCCGTACATTCCAAGCGGCCCGCCAGATCATAGCTATATTGCGTCAGTGCCTGGATGCCTTCGCTGGTGCCATAGCTCCACTCGCGGACCTTGCGGTCCAGCAGATCATAGGCGGTCTCCATGGTCTGGAGCGGCGCGAACGCCGCCCAGTCGCTATCCGACTGGCTGTTCACCGTGCCCTGCTCGACCTTGACCAGCCGTCCGGCCAAATCATAGCTGTTTCGCGTCGCGCGGTGCTTGCGCGGCCCTGCGCCATCGGGATCGGGCGCGACAACCCCCACCACCCGCCGCATCGCATCATAGCGCCAGCGTGTCATGTCGTCGGCCCCGGCGAGCGGGCCATCTTCGGTGAGCTTGTTGCCTTGTACATCATAGGTCCAGCTGGTGGTCGCCGACACGCTGTTGTCGCCGGCAGCCACCGTCTGCTGCGTGAGAAGCAGGTTGTTGGCGACGCCAGGACTGCCATAGGTGAAACTCGTTCTGGTCTCGTCAGCTGTCCCGATGCAAGCGGGTGAGGCCCCGGTGCGGCACTCCGAAATCTGCGTTACCAACCATATGGGTGCCTGCGCTTGTACGAACGCTCCGGCAGCATTCTGGTACCAGGCGAAAAATTGGCCATAAGTGTACCGCTTCTGGGGACGGACGCCGCCCAGCGTTGCCGCCGGTAAAGTTTCGGTCAAAACACCCCCATGCGCGCCGTCGTAGGTGTATTCTGAGACATTACCTTTCGGGTCGGTTTGCGACAGAATCCGGCCACATGTTTTCAAATTGGTGCAGTCGGTCCATGTCGTCGTTGTTACCAAGTCAGCAAGCCCTGACCCGGCTAGAGCTACCTCACGCTGCTCAACAATGAAATTGCGTCCGTCATATTGCAGCTTTACTGAGTTTCCTGACGGCAGAGTATAGGATTTGAGGTGCGGATTGACTTTGCAGCCAGAAAGCACTTGCCCGTTCAGTATCCACTGATCGCAATAGTCGAACGATATCTGTCTGTTAAGAGGGTCGGTAATTGTAGATGGGCCAGGTGTGGCTTCATACCACACATTGTTGCGGTCAAGTCTGGTAGAATAGGTTTGATATGGGACAATCGGAAAACGATACCCATATGTTGACTTTCTTCCATCATTATATGTCCAAGAACCTCCAGATACACGTACAGGTTTAACGCTATTATCTGGAGCAAGCGCATATATATAAGATATGCTGCGGCCATCGCTCAAGTTTTGACTTCGAACGACATCTTCAATTCCGCTAAATTCGTTGCCTAGACGGGTCAACACATTGATCAGTGATGGATTTGTTTCGCCTGGTTTAATGAACTTCACCTCATAGGCACCAGGGTCGATAACACCCACGACATTAAGAACGCCGGATTTCAAATTATATTGAAACTTCGAATCCGCTCCGGCGGCGTCAATTGCTGATGCGAGATTCCACCGACCATCAAACTGCGAATATGTATATGCACTGGCTGCCAAGGCATTGACGGGGCAATTGTTATCCGCCGGTTTTGGCGTATTTGCGAGATTGATGACGCACGCCTTTGTGATGAGCTTGGATGGGCCGGCACCTCCGGCATATTCAAACAGTAGAGCATGACCGCGATTGCTCACCACGGAGCGAAGTCGATTTTGGTTTCCTCCGGAACTGGCTATATTGTCATATTCAAAATCGAGCTGTGCACCATTGGGATAAACCAATTTTGACGCATATGCGCAGCGATAAGAACTCGAGCAATCTCCACTGCCGATCGGTCGAAAATATACAACTAATCCGTCTGGCGCCTCATATGTGTACTGAGTCGTCCCGGAGGCCTTATCGCCCGTATATTTCAGCCAGCGTGTAAGCCCCTGTTTCGCACGAGGGCTAAATGAAGTTGCCGTCTGCCAAGCCTCAAAGCTTTCGAGGCCTCCGCCGTTCGCGACAGTAAGAAGATAGTCATTTCCAGGATAATACCCAAGACCTTCATCCACTTGTGTATTGGTTGGCTTCAAGAGCACACGTTTCTCGAAGACAAAAATATCAAAGGGATGAGAGAAATTTCCGAAAGGACTTGTGATCCCTGGTATAGGCTTCGGCGGCGTGCGAACCAGAGCGAGACCTGATTTGTCTCCAATTTCCAAATCTGTCTGCTGATATGTATACTGACCGGACCGCATATCAACGCTTGCTTCGTTGATAGCTTTGGTCTCGGACGGAGGTGACACATTCCGAGTTTGCGCTTGTGCCAATCCCGAACCCGCCGCGTACAAAAACAACGAAAGTGCTACGACAGGTACCGGAAGGCGCATCTCAAACTCTCAATTCCTAATAAAAATTGCAAGCCAACAGCCGTCAATTCGCCTACGGCGGAAGAGGATTTCCAGAACCTGTTGCTACAACAGTCTTTCGGTTATTTGCCTTGTCGTAACTGTAGGTGGTCTCAACATTGTTATTCACCGTGCCGGTGCGCACGACCTTGGTCAGGCGGCCCTTAGCGTCATAAGTGTAGGTTATGGTCTCGGCCGCAGCCGCCGGAACCGCCGCCGACGCAGCCACGAAAGCGCAAAGCAAATAAGCGGCTTTTGGCATAAGGCTTCCCCCATCCGAGACAGCGCATTTATTCTTGCAGACGCACTCAAGCTGCCCCGATCGCGATTTGGTGTCAATGGGCTTTATTTGCCTAACGGAAATTTCACTTTAAATCGGACCAATGTGCTTGAAATTTACTTAAGAACGGGACTTCTCCCGTCACCCCAGCGTTGCCGTTCCCGCCGCCGTGACGCGCGCCGCTTGCCCTAGGGCGCGCGATCGCTAGGGCTTTGGGTTTGGAACCGGCACAGGGTTGGTCCCTTTCAGGTGGTTACCGTTCAGCCACGTGGTGGTTGACGAGGCGGAGGCGCTGTTCTTCACCGGCGATCTTGGCCAGCGTATCTTCCATTTGCAATTCTCGTGGATGAAACTGGGAATAGACGTCCGCAGACGAGCGCAGGTGCTGAAGGTCTGTCATCGCACTTCACACCAAATCCGCCGCGCTGCCGACAAGCTACTCGCCCTCGAAATCGCCGATCAGGATGGCATCAAGCAAAGCCGTCGTGGCACGGTTTCGGTGCTCGACCGACCTGATCCAGATTTGCGTCTGTTCGATAGCGAAGCGGAGGAGGCCGCCGCTGTCACCGCATGGTTGCAGCTCGGCGGAAATGATCTCCAGCGTCTGGCGATCAGAACGATGCTGCTCGACCAGTTGCTCAAGCTGCGCGATGGAATGCTGAAAATACGGTCGCGCACCACTCATGCCGCAAACCGCCCGTCGGCAAGTTTGCGTGCTTGCCCGATGACCGCCAGAGCATCGAGTACGGGCGTCACGCCCTTGGCATTGGTGCCCTTGATGGCCCGGGCGACGTCAGCAGGATACTGGGGTGCCTGCGACGAGGCAAGAATGGAAGCAACCGTGCTGACCTGCTCTGCCAGCGTTTTCGGCCAGGGGATGATGGTTGCGGGAGCGGCTGCGGGCGTGTCGCCAAGGTCGAGTGTGGCATTGACCTTGGGCGCTACTGCACCCGGTGCCTGGAATTCCGGGCGCAGCCAGCGGATCAGGCCCTTGGCCTCTTCGGCGGCACGTTCCTTGTTGAGCGCGACAAGGCGGGTGAGGATGTCTTCATCACTCAGGTCAGCGGGCCAGCCATAGGCCTCGGCAACGGCGGTATCTAGGCGCTCGTGATGCTGGCGGATCAGTGTCACCAGCCCGCGATCATGCACGTCGCGCTCCTTGTCGGTCAGCGCGCGGCCGACTTTCAGCGCCTCCAGCACATTGTAGAGGCCGGTCAGGGTCAGATCATCATGCGCGGCCAGCACTTGCTTGCGCAGCGCGTCGAGCGCCTCTGCCTCTGTGCGGATGCGGGCTTTGAGCGGTTCGGGGACGTCTGCCGGGAAGGGGAATGGATCGAAGCAGCGCGATTTCACATAGACTGGATCGTCGCCCATTCCCAAGCGCCCGCCGCTTTCGATGGCCCACGGCACATGGAAACGACTGGATAACACACCAAGAAAATAGGCATCATCGAGCGCGATGCAGGCGAGCTTGTTATCCGGCAGGATCGACATCGGCAGAAACTGGAATACGCGATGTTTGGCGGTTTCGATGGTGGCGATATAGCGCGTCACGCCCGCCAGCGCACGGCGCAGCTCCGAACGAGGTTCGCCGAACAGCCACCAATTGTCGCGATAGCTTGCACGGTTATTTTGCTCACGGTGCGGCTTCACGGTGGTTGCAACATGCTGATAGACCGCAGGGTGCAGGTCGCGCACCTGTGCCTCGGTCAGACCGTAAAGGTCAATCACCTTCACCCCACGCGGACGCGCGGCAAGATCGCGGCCATTGCGATAGTCGAAGATGATCTGCCCATCGCCCGCCGCGCCGGTGCGGATGCGGCTGCCTTGCGTGGGGCTGGCGAGAGTTGCTGCCTGCTTTGGGGTGACGATGAAGCCATCGCCCATGAGTTGAACGCCGCGAGAAGCGAGCTTCTCATTCGATTTGAGCGGAACTGTGCTGGCGACATCCGCGCCCGTCCGCAAATCACTGCTGATCGCCCCGGCTTTCTCTGTGAAGACGATAAGATCGGGCGCGCCACTTTCGTCGGCAACGTCCAGTGCGCGGCCTTCGGCCTTGCCTTGGGCTGCAACGGTCATCGCAATCCGCACCGCCGCGCCGTCCTTCTCATCAACCCACGGATGGTTGGCGATGGCAAACTTGAGGCTGATGCCAGCCTTTGCGTCGAGATGCTTGGCAATCACCCGGCGGCTGAAAACCTGCGTGATGCTGTTGGTGGTAACAAAGCCAAAGCGGCGGGTCTTGTCCTTGCGGGTTGCCGTGGCCGCATTGTCCCACCAGTGCATGACGAAATCGGCGCTTTCGGGAACATCGGTGGTTTTGAACAGCGCCTCAAAATAGCCGCCGCCCAGACGCTCACGCACATCCTTGCCGCCAATGAATGGCGGATTGCCGACGATGAAATCAGCTTTCGGCCATTTCGCCGCCTTTGGCGAAACATAGCGCTCCACCTCAACCCGCGCATCCTCGTCAGGCACCTTTTTGCCCGTCACCGGATGGACCTTCATGGTCTCGCCATCCCAGCGGGTGAGCGGTTTGCCATGCTCGTCCCGCTCCAGCACCTTCTTTTCCCAGGTGATCAACGCATCACGATTTTCTATCGTCTTCACATCGCGCAACACCGGCTCGGGCGGCACCTTGCCCTCGCCGTTTACCCGGAAATGCCATTGCAGATAGCCGATCCACAGCACGAGCTGGGCAATCGCCGCCGCGCGCGGGTTGATCTCTATACCGAGGAAGTTTTCAGGCGTGATGGTATGGCCGCTCAGTTCAGCAACGGTCTGTTTTTCTCCATCTGGTTCGAGTTCGGCCAGACGCCCGATCACTTCACCTTCCAGCTCCTTCATCCGCGCCAGCGCGACATAGAGGAAGTTGCCAGTGCCGCAGGCGGGATCGAGCACCTTGGTCTGCGCGAGCCCGGCATGGAATTTCTCAATGACAGCGTGCGCCTCATCCGCCTTGCCCGCGTCGATCAACTGGCCAGCGGCGGCCTGCACCCCTGCCCAATCGGCGCGCAGCGGTTCCATGATCGTCGGCATGACCAGCCGTTCGACATAAGCGCGCGGCGTGTAGTGCGCGCCAAGCTTCGCGCGTTCCTTGCCATCCAGTGCGCGTTCCAGCAAGGTGCCGAAAATGGCGGGTTCTACATGGTTCCACTTGTGCGTCGATGCCTCGATCAGCAATCCGATCTCGTCGGCATTGAGGTCGATGGCAGTCGTATCCTTGAACAGATAGCCGTTGAAGCGCAGCACCGTCTCGCCCGCCTCGCCTAGAACCCCGGCAAGCCCGCCCTTGTCCATCGCCTGCCACAGCGATGACAGATTGGGCGCGAAATTTTCCGGGCGCTTCTGCATCCGGGTCAGGAAGTCCGTGAAACTGCCTTCCGGGATCAGTTGCACATCCTCGGCAAACATCGTGAACAGGCACCGCATCAGAAAATCGGCAACGCGGGTCGGGTTCTGCTCGCGCTTTTCCAGGCGTTTGGAGAGCTCTGCCAGATGCCCGGCAATCTCGCGGGTGACGCGCGCAGCTTCCTTTGACGGGTCCAGACTAAGCGGGTCAGTCCAGATCAACGCCAGACGGGCGCGGACATCTTCGTCGCGCAAATCGTCCAACCCGATGCGGAAGCGCGCGGCATCGGGGAACTGGGTGTACTGCTTTCCCGTCCCGCTGAAATCGGCATAGACATCGATGCAATGGCCGACATCGGTGACGAGCAGGAACGGCGGCCAGCCATGATCGATGGGCAAGGCTTTGGCATAGCGCTCCGCCTGCCCGCGCGCCTCAACCATCGCTTTTGACCAGGCAGGCGTGCCGCGCCGCGCCGTGCCGCGCTTGAAACGGGCAGCAGCAGTCTGGCCGAAGATGTCGAGATCGGCCTCACCCCGCTCCGCAGCCTTGCGGTCGGCATCGCTGCCCTGCTTGGCTTCAAGGACGAAACAATGGCGCTTGTAGGCGTCTATCCGACCGAAGCTTTCGGTGCCGTCGGCTTCCTTCTGGAAGACACGGCGTTCGAACACATAGTCATTGTGGGTGTCATCGGTGCGGCTGCCTTTCGGCGGATCAACGCCAATCAGCGCGCACAAGCCGTTGACGAAACTTTGCGTGTTTGCCAGCTCGGAGCCACCCGTGGGTGCCCATTCGGCAATGAACGATTCGATTTGAGCTTTATCTGACACGGTTTATCTTTTGCCGACCAAATGCATTACTCGCAATCAGCAATCGATGTGTCAGTTTCATTTGAATTCAACACTCTCTTCAATCGCAAGCCGCTACCGCGCATGGCATCGCTGGCCAGCCGGGGTCTCCCGATGATGGTTAGCATGGGCGCCACGCCTCAACCATCCCTTAAATCCCAAAAAGTTGCGATTACTCGTGCTTAAGTCACAAAAAGTTGCTATGCGGTCCGAAAGGACACGCTTAATGCCCAAAAATTCGCTCGCCAAGAAACCCCTTGAGGGCCTGCCGGAAGCATTCGTGTCGAACGCGGCGATCAAATCCGCAGTGTCGCGCGCGCTGGCGCAGGGGCGCATACGCCAGATTGCGACAAAGCTCTATACCTTCAACCTCGTCGATCCGCCCGAAGCGATTGTCCGCCGTTCGCTCTGGGAACTTGTGGCCGCCTATGTGCCAGGGGCAATGATCGCGGATCGAACCGCCATCGAAAACCGCCCGGCGGCGGACGGCTCGATCTTCGTGGTGTCCGATCGCAAACGGGATATCGAACTTCCCGGCATCACGATCCGCTCGCGCAGCGGTCTGCCCCCGCTGCAAAGCGACCGGCCCTTTATCGGCGGACTGTTCCTTTCATCGACGGCACGCGCGTTCCTCGACAATATGGTTGCCTCGCGGAAAAGGGGCAGCGATGTCAGTCGGACGTTGACCCGCGCAGAAATCGAAGCGCGCCTCGATGATGTGATCCGCCGCAGCGGCGTCGATGGCCTCAACGCCTTGCGGGACGAAGCGAAGCGGATTGCTCCGCTGATTGACCGGATGGCGGAATATGCAGCGCTCGACCGCCTGATCGGGGCGCTGCTTGGCACACGCGATGACAAGTTGACCAGCGAGCGAGCAAAAGCGCGCGGCGCGGGGACGCCCTTCGATCCAGAACGGCTCAAGCTGTTCGAGGCATTGCATGTCGAGCTACGCTCCACCGCGCCCTATTCACGGCCCGCCGAACAGCGGTCGGCGCAGGCCCGCTCGGTGCTGGCCTTCTACGAAGCCTATTTCTCCAACTTCATCGAAGGCACCGAGTTCGACGTGAACGAGGCGGCAGACATCGTGTTCAACAATGTCATCCCGCGCGACCGCCCCGAAGATGCCCATGACGTGCTGGGAACATGGCAGATCGTCTCCGATCCGGTCGAAATGGCGAGGACACCTCGCGACCCGGCCATGCTGCTGACGCTCATGCAAAGCCGCCACGCGCTGCTGATGAGCGCACGACCCGACAAGCAGCCGGGACGATTCAAGCGCGAAGCCAATCGCGCCGGATCAACGCTGTTCGTCGCGCCCCATCAGGTCGAAGGCACACTGGCGCGCGGCTTTGAATATTATGACAGCCTCGACACGCCGTTCGCCCGCGCGGTGTTCATGATGTTCATGGTGTCCGAAGTTCATCCCTTCGTCGATGGCAATGGCCGGATCGCGCGGATCATGATGAACGCTGAACTGATCGCGGCGGGCGAAGAGCGCATCATCATCCCGACGGTCTATCGCAGCAATTATCTGACGGCGCTGAAGGCGCTATTACAGAGCAGCCAGCCCACGCCGCTCGTCCGGACACTCGACTTTGCCCGCAAATGGGTCGTGGCGATGCCTTGGACCGATCTCGAATCCACGCGCCGAGTGCTGGAAGGGTGCCATGCGTTCGTCGATCCGACTGAAGCTGATGACCGTGGTATCCGGCTGCGATTGCCGCTGTAGGCGTCAGAATGACGCGAACCACTGGCAGCGCAGGAAAAACCGCACCAACTTAAGATAGGCGCTTTCGGAGTCGATGTGGGCGATGGCCAAATCCCGTCCGGGATTCCGATGGCCAGCATGACAATGCCGTTCGATTGTCATTTCGCTCACGCGGGGCGCGGCCCTTATGGGCCGCTATGCTCCGCTCGGGCAAGATCCCGCCACCGTGCGGTGGCGCAAATGGATCATGCCGAGAAGGTTGGTGCGGGCGGTGGGAATCGAACCCACACTCCTTGCGGAACGGGATTTTGAATTGCTTTTGAGTCAGGTGAAATTAGACATAAACTGTTGATATATATAGTTTATTGTCAAATACACTGCGCTAGTGTGCTAATCAATGTGCTAATTTTATTGTGGAATTGAGGGCTGAAATCGTCCCTGTGAGGCTTACTGACGCAGTTTGATGGCTTTAGTCAACTATGCCTGCCGAACGCCCTTAGCCACGCTGTGCGGGCATTGCCGCGAACCTTGTCTGAGCGACGGATTTCGGCGTGTTTTGGCGACCATATCGCGCGCGGCGTCGCCAAAGCGGAACTCGCGCCGCTCGGCAAAGCTGCGCGCTGCGGCATCGGGCAGCGGATAGTCGCTCGCCATGTCCTTGGTGCGCTCGCGCGACAGGGTGCGGACAAGCCTGCCAGAATCGGCAAAGTCATCGCGGCCATAATGAAGCTGCACCCCATCACGGTGGCGGGTGAGACCGACATAAGCGGAATGCCGGTCCATGCCCGGCGTTGCCAAGATATGCGCCTGATCGACTGTCACCCCCTGCGACTTGTGGAAGGTGGCGGCATAGCCATGATCGATATGGGCATAGTCCTTGAGGTCGAACGCTACACTACGCCCGTCGTCGGTGCGGACGGCCATATGTCCCGGCGTCACCTGCTCAACGGTGCCAAGCGTTCCGTTCTTCACCCCCATGCCGCGTTCGTTGCGCAGGAACATCATGCGGTAGCCGGTCGCAAACCTTCGCTCGCCGCGTTCGGTTTTGACGTCCACGTCGGCACCAAGCTCACCTCCATCGCGCAGCTTGTCGCGCGCTGCGATATTGACGTCGCGGACCTCGACATTGGTATGGGTAAGGATGATTCGGCTTTGGCTGGATCATTGGCGCGGGCGTGATCCCATCCCTCGACAAGCTCGGCTCGGGCGGCGTCGCGAGTGTCGGCGGCATGAACCATACCGTTGTCGCCATAGGTATTGATCGCCTCGCCCGTGCGTCCGGTGGCTAGCGCACGGGTGGCACCGCGCTGCCAGTCGTCGCGCTGACGGCGGATTTCGGTAATCTCGACCGCGCCATGCGCTTCGGCGAGCGACAGGAATGCCGCCCCCGCCTC
>JAAUPH010000021.1 GCA_012035435.1 Sphingopyxis sp.
GGCGGACTCGGAACCTGGAGCCTCGCCGCCCGGATGCTGTGCGGGCGATTGGATCGGGGCGGGTACGTCACCAGGTTCGAGTTTTGCGACCGGCACCAACACTTCGTGCATTTCGCCTTGCACGAATCGAGGTGCGCCATCACCACCGTGACACAGCAGACGTACGATTTCGCGCACCGTCTGGCCGGGGCGCAAATGGCGACGCCCTGCGTCACGACCCGGTCACCAGGCTTGAGCCCGTCGGTCACCACCCAGTTGGCGCCGTCGGTCCGGGTGGTGGTGATCACGCGGCGCACAACCTTATCATCGGCGCCTGCGACCCACACCAGCGCCTTGCCGCGTTCGTCGCGCGACACTGCCACTTGCGGGATCAGCATGGCTTGCCAGTCGATCGCAGGCGCAAACCGGGCACGGACGAACATGCCGGGCAACAGCAAGCCCTGCGGATTGGCAAAGCGAGCGCGTAGCGTAACCGTCCCCGTCGCCGCATTGGCCAATGCCTCGGCAAATTCCAGTCGGCCCACCAAGCCATATTCGCTGCCGTCCTCTAACAGCAAGCGCACGTCCATCGACGCTGGCCCCGCGCCGCCCGCGGCCAAATCGCGGCGCAGCGCAATCATCTGGCTGCCCGCCTGCTGAATATCGACATAAACCGGGTCAATCCGCTGGATGATAGCCAGAGGGTCCGGCTGGCTCATCGTGACCAGCGCGCCTTCGGTTACAAGCGAACGACCGATGCGCCCGCCGATCGGCGCTGTGATGGTCGTAAAGGCCAGATTGATGCGCGCGGTGTCCAGTTGCGCGCGGCTTTGCTCCACCGCCGCGCCCGCGGCCCGCGCTGCAGCCTGTGCGTCGGTATAGTCTTGTTGCGAGATGGCCTGCATCTCCGCGAGCGGGCGAAACCGCTCGGCGCGCACCCGAGTCGCATCGGCATTGGCCCGTGCGCTCGCCAGATTGGCATTCGCCTCGTTCACCGCAGCGCGGTAGAGTCGGGGGTCGATCTGGTACAATGGCTGGCCTGCCGCGACCAGACTGCCTTCGGTAAATAAGCGCCGCCGCACTATCCCCGCGATTTGCGGACGCACCTCCGACGATTGGAAAGCGACCACGCGCCCCGCCAATTCGCTGACCATCGGGACGTCGCTATATTGCGCCAAGATATAGCCGACCGTCGGCGTACGTTGGCCGCGTCCGCTATCGTCATCGCCCACGGCGCTGCAGCCCATGAGCAGCGCGATGGCAATGGCAGAAGCAATCCACCGAGCGCCTCGCTCGCGTGGACGTAAGCATTCAACACGGCGCGCGATATTCTTGGACAGGGTAGCCAGCTTTCGATCGTCGGGATGACGCGGCGTCAACGTCTCGATGCCTTACCGCTGTGGATCGAGCGCCAACGCCTAGTTGCTGAAGCATAACGTTCATATGGCTGAGAGGGAATTGATTAGGCGTGGACCCGGCAAATTTTTCCTTGGAACAAAATGTGGAGTTCGCGATTATCTTGGGCTGCTTGCGCCGCGCA
The DNA here is from genome assembly GCA_012035435.1 of Sphingopyxis sp. Next base: position 1,520 of record JAAUPH010000021.1, read on the forward strand.
TAGCAAGCTGATTGTCCCCCGGCCTGATCGGCACTCAATGGAAATCTCGCGATTTTGGCAGGATGCGGATGTTGCGCGGATGGGCTCGCATGTCGCTTGACGGGCGCGGTGTTTGCGGGCGAGCAACTTCATCGGCCCGCGCAAGGTCTGGCTTAACCGGATCGCTATCCGACAGCGTCCCGAGCATCGCCGTACGGTCGATTATCGTTGTCGCCATCAGGTGAACAACATCTTCCTTGCTGCGCTGAATTTCGCCTTCGATCACCATCAGCCGCGCCGCCATTACTGCGCGCCGCTGTTTTTCCATGTCACGGGCCCAAAGCAGAGCGTTGATGATGCCGCTTTCATCCTCCAGCGTGATGAAGACGGCATTGCCCTTGCCGGGGCGCTGGCGGATGAGGACGACGCCGGCGACGCGCACCTTGCGGCCATCGGGCGCAGCATTGGCGTCGGCGCAGCGGATCACGCCTTCTGCGGCAAAGGCGCCGCGCAGGAACTGCATCGGATGCGCTTTCAGCGACAGCCGCGTCATCTGATAATCGGCGGTCACTTCTTCAGAGAGCGGCATGGCGGGAAGGCGCGCGTCTTCCTCTGCGCCCAGTTCGGAGGCATCGGCAAAAGCGAAGAGCGGCAACTGGTCGGACGGCGCACGCCGCGCCTCCCACAGCGCATCGCGCCGAGAACTGCCGAGCGATCCGAAACAATCGGCATCGGCGAGCTTGCGCAGGGCGGCGGGCGGCAGCGCGGTGCGGCGTCCAGCCTCGTCGATCGAGGTGAAAACCGCCTCTTGCCGCGCGGCTGTTATAGCCTCCGCCCATGGCTCGCGAAAACCATCGACTTGCCGGAAACCCAGCCGCAGCGCATATTCGCCGTCGGTTGCGGTCTCAAGGCTGTTGTCCCAGACGCTGCTGTTAACATCCACAGGCCGCACCTCCACGCCATGATCTTGCGCGTCGCGCACGAGTTGGGCGGGGGCGTAAAAGCCCATGGGCTGCGAATTCAGCAGTGCGCAGGTGAACACGGCCGGGTGATGGCATTTTAGCCACGAGGAAATGTAAGCGAGCCAGGCAAAGGCCTGCGCATGACTCTCAGGAAAGCCATATTCGCCAAAGCCCTTGATTTGTCCGAAACAGCGCTCGGCAAAGTCGCGCTCATAGCCGCGCGTGACCATGCCATCCACCAACATCATCTCGTACCGGTGGATCGTCCCGACATTGCGAAACGTGGCCATCGCGCGCCTCAGCCCATCGGCCTGTGCGGGCGTAAAGGCGGCCGCAACAATGGCCAGCTTCATCGCCTGTTCCTGAAACAGCGGCACGCCCAAAGTTTTCTCAAGCACATCGCGCAATTCATTGGGGTCATGCGGCGGCGCGGGGGAAGGGTAATCGACCTTTTCCTCCTTGTTGCGGCGGCGCAAATAGGGGTGCACCATCCCACCCTGGATCGGGCCGGGGCGGACGATCGCGACCTGGATGACCAGATCATAGAGGCATGTGGGCTTCATCCGCGGCAGCATGTTGATCTGCGCGCGGCTTTCGACCTGAAAAGTGCCGATGCTGTCACCGGTTCTCAGCATCCGGTATACTTCGGGGCATTCGGCGGGAATGCGCTGGAGATCATAATCGCCCAGATCATGCGCGCGCAGCATGTCAAAACTTTTGCGGATGCAGGTCAGCATGCCAAGCGCCAGCACATCGACCTTCATCAATCCCAGCGCATCAATATCATCCTTGTCCCATTCGATGAAGGTGCGGTCGGGCATGGCGGCATTGTGAATCGGCACCAGCTCATCGAGCCGCCCCTCGGTGAGCACGAAACCGCCGACATGCTGTGACAGATGGCGGGGGGTTTCGAGCAGCTGGTCAACCAGATGTTTCAGCCGGGCAATTTCGGGGTTCGCGGGATCGAACCCAGCCTCGGTCACGCGCGCTTCGGGCACATCGCTGCCACAGTGGCCCCAGATGGTGCTTGCCAGCCGCGCCGTCACATCTTCGGTCAGTCCCAGCGCCTTGCCAACCTCGCGGATCGTGCTGCGCGGGCGGTAATGGATTACCGTCGCGGCAATGCCCGCACGTTCACGGCCATAGCGCTGATAGATATATTGCATCACCTCCTCGCGCCGCTCATGTTCAAAGTCGACGTCGATGTCGGGCGGCTCGTTGCGCTCTTCCGACAGGAAACGGGTGAACAGCAGCTTGTTCGTGACCGGATCGACCGAGGTGATCCCCAAAAGATAACAGACCACCGAATTGGCCGCGCTCCCCCGACCCTGGCAGAGAATTGGTGGATCTAGGCTGCGGGCATGCCGCACCACATCATGGACGGTCAGGAAATAATAAGCATAGCTTTTCAGGCGGATCAGGCGAAATTCTTCGGCTATGGTTTTTGCCCAGATGGGGGGCACACCATCCGGAAACCGGCGATGCGCTTCGGCCATCACCAGATGTTCGAGCCAATCCTGCGGCTTCCAGCCGGCCGGCACCGGCTCATGCGGATATTCATAGCGCAAATCATCAAGCGTGAAGTGGATTTGCGACAGCAGCTTTTGGGTTGCGGCAATGGCTTCGGGACAGGCACGGAACAGGCGCGCCATTTCATCGGGCGCCTTCAAATGCCGTTCCGCATTGGCGAGCAGGCGCTTGCCCGCGCTCTGGATGGTCGTCCCTTCACGGATACAGGTGATGATATCGTGCAGCGCGCGGGCGTCGGCATTCGCATACAGCGCATCATTGGTGGCGAGCAGCGGCACGCCTGTTTCGGCGCTTAACCCCTGCAATTGGGCGAGCCGCCGCGCATCCTGTCCCGAACGCGGCATGACCGCTCCCTGCCAGACATGGCCGGGGCAGACAGCAGACAGGGCACAGAGCAATTCGGCATCGCCGCCCATCGCGATCAGCAGCAGGTCCTGCGCATGATCGAACAGGTCGGCGCGATAGAGGATGCAGTCCCCTTTCACGGCGCGCCGGTTACCCAGCGTCAACAGCCGGGTCAGTCGGCCCCAGCCGTGACGGGTCGCGGGATAGGCGATAATGTCGGGCGTATCGTCCGCAAAAACCAACCGCGCCCCGACCACCAGCCGGACACCCGATGCCACCCCGCCCAGGTCACGCCAGGCGATGTGCGCGCGCACTACCCCGCCACGCTGTTGCGGTCGGCGATGCCAATGCCGTTCATCCCCAGCGCATGGGCGCGGTACACCATCTCGGCAGGGTGCGACGCGCCGCGCAGGAAGCTGTAATTGCTTGCTGCCGCAAGTTCGGCGAAGCTCATCCCCCCTCTCCCTTGAGGGGAGAGGGTTGCGCAGACTTGGCAACTTGTTGCTTAGTCGATGCTGGGTGAGGGTAAGCGGTTGCATTGCAACGCCCGAGCCGACGGCTCGCACCCCCTCTCTAAGACTTGCTAGGCGCTGAAGCACCAAGCCAAGCCTACTCTCTCCCGCAAGGGGAGAGAGGGATTTACGCGAACAGCCCATGCAGATACCATTTTGGATCCGGCTTTTCCTCATACAGCCCGTGCCGGAAAATCCAGTAACGCCGCCCGAATGCATCTTCGATCCGGTAATAATCGCGGGTCAGCCCGCCCTTGCCGGCACATTCCCCGCCGCGCCGCCGCCACCATTCGGCGGCGATACGTTCCGGCCCTTCATAAAGCCGCACCTCGTGCAGTTTCTTTTTCCAGCGGAAACGGTGCGGGGGGCCGTCGGGGACTTCGGCAATGACCTCCACCAGCTGCGGCGGGTCGAACAGGAACAATGGCCGCACCGGCGGTTCACCCGGCGGCGGTGCTGGCCAAGGCGCAGGTTTGCGAACCTCGATCGCGGGCAGCGCAAGCTGCGCTTGTTCGGGAATATGGCTGTCATGCGGCACCATTCGGCGGATTTGCCCTGGGCCCAGACGGGTGCTGAACCGGTCGATCAATTCGGAAAGCGCGATATCGGCCTTGGCTTCGTGCGCAAAACTATGCTGTTCCGCGTTTAACGGGTCAGCCATCGGAATGGCGAGCAACAGGCTGTCATAGCCGAAACCGGGATCCAGCGGATCGTTCAGCGTCTCTGCCCGTTCGTCAAACAAGCGCAGCACCAACGCGGGATCGCGCGTCGGATTGCGGGTCTTGATATCCAGATAATGTTTCGCGCCATCGCTACGGCAGAGTTTCAAGCGAAAAGTGCCGCCCCCCAACCCGCGCTCGGAAAGCGCCACTATGGCTTCATCGAGCAAGGCCGAAAGCGCCGCAGCAATGCTCGTCTGATGCGCCACCGGTTCCGCAAAGCGCTGCTCGAACCGCAGGGGTGCATCGTGCACCAGCGGGGTGATGCCGCCCCGCGCGGTGCCCAATATCCGCTCCAGCGAGGTCACTGCATCCATCCCGAAACGCGCGGCGATGCTCGCGGATGAGCGACCTGCGACGGCGCCCAGCGTTTTGAGCCCCGCGCGCTGCAGTCCCAAGATCGCCTGCGGCTCCAAATTCAGCACGGCAACCGGAAGCGCGCGCAAGGCCACCGCCTCATCGTCCACCGGACAAGCGGCATAACGCGCCAAAGCCTGCGCGCCTTCGGCTGTAGCGGCGCAGGCGAGGCGGACCGTCATGCCGTCGGCTGTCATCGCCGCCTCCACCTCTTCGATCAATCCAGCCTCACCACCGAACAGATGCGCCGCACCCATGATGTCGATGCTGATCCCGTCGGGCGGGGCGAGCACCACGGTCGGCGACCAATGGATGCAGCGCCGCGCCAGACGGTCCAGCAAATGGCGATCTGCTGCCTTGTCCATCGATATGGCGACCAACTGCGGCTCGCGTGCCCGGGCATCGGCCAGGGCCAGACCGGGGGTCAGCCCCAGACTTTGTGCACGCGCGTCCGCCGCCGCAACCCGCAGCGCATTTTTGGTCTTTTCGACAAATATCAGGGGCGCGTCAGGCGGCCCGGCGCGATGGTCCAGCCCCTCGCTCCGCAGTCTGTCTGCGGAGAGGAACGGGAACCACAGCGCCAGAAACCGCCGTGTCGCGGAACAATTTTCCGTCACGGTCCCACTCCAGCCGCCAGCGCTGCCCGGCGGGGCGCGACCGGCAGCGTAGCAATTCAATATCGAAACAGGGCGCACCCGGAGCCTTGCCCGGCAGCGCTTGCGAAGGAGCCGCAGCCACTTGCCAACGCGTTTCGGCGGCGCTCGGCACCGGTTGGGCATCGGCGCGCAGCAGCAACAGCGGCACACCCGATTTTTCGGCAGCAAAGGACAAGCGGCGGCTGGCAGTAAGATCAAGTTCCGGCATGGCGCCATGGCTTTCGATCACCACCGCGCCCAGCCCGCCACAACGCAGCGCATCAAGACCCGCCCGCAGCAACGCCTTGGCATCTTGCGCCAGCACAAACAGACAGGCTTCGGGAGCACCACCCAGCTCTACCCAACCCGCAGCGTGGATCACCCCGGCTGCCCGCGCCGCTCGCCGGCTGCGCAGCCAGATTATCGCCTTGCCATCTTCTGCGCTGCGAACCGCCAAGGCCAAAGCAAAGCCCGCACTTGCAGCAGCATCCTCCGGGCAGCCACTAAAAACCTCATGAATCCGCCCCAAGGCAAAGCCGCCGCCGATAGCATTATCCAGCGTCGCCACCCCTGTCTGCCAGCGGAATTTCAGATCTGATGACCCGACGGCAAGCGCGGAAAGCGGAGCTGATCTGGTGGCATCGAATCGCATATGTTCTTATTATGTTCTTATTATGCTGAAGGTCAAGCAAGCGGGCATGATGCGCACCATGAACGATTAACCTGTATCAATGTCCGTCTGAAGCTGGTTGAGACGGAGTATCGCACACGGCCGAGCCGAGCCGTCACCCCTCCAAATATGGGTCATACAGCAAGGCTGGAACGCCGGTTTCGGGCACGAGCGACAATTTCTTAGGAACAAAAGCGACGGAACCTGAATTGCCGACCAATGACCTGCGGCTAAGACTCGTCATTGACTGCCGAATTTCGCGCGTAAATTGACCTACGTATTCTCGCGCCAGCGATCTTTGCGTTATCGCAAATCAGCGTCAGAGGAATCTTCTATTTTGAAACGGCTCATAAGGTGTGAGCTGACCGATCTCTGGGGCCCAATCAATAACGGGGGCCAATAGAAGAGATTGATTTCAACAATTGGAGACAACCCATGAAGATCAAGACCGCGCTTTCCGCTTCGGCTACGCTTCTGGCATTTGGCCTTGCCTTGCCGGCAGCTGCCCAAGTGGCGTCGACCACAACTGGCGGCCCAGCAACTGCTGCCGGTGTTGCCAACACCGCGACGACGACAACGACATCGACTGACATCGGCGTTAGCGACTTTTTGAACGACAAGTCGATCAACACCGACAACTCGGACAATTCGGATAACTCCGATAACTCGGACAACTCGGTCGACTATGACGATAGTTACAACACCGATGATTCGTACAACGCTGACGATTCGTACAATACGGACAATTCGGACAACAGCGTCAACGGTAGTTACAATGGCAATGACAGCTCGTCCGTCGTCGCCACCCAAACGCTGCTGGCGGTGAACGCCAACGCCGCACCGCTCAATTTCCAAAGCGGCCTGGCCGTCAGCGATTACAGCAGCGGCGACAACTCGGTGAATGACAATGCTTATGCGGCTTATTCTGGTATCCTGAACCAGGGCTGGAACACCGGCATCAATGCAAACGCCCAAGCAGCGACCAACATCGCCGCCCGCGGCTCGGTGACGTTCTCGCAATAAGCGGACGGTCCAATGATGGTCGGATGTCCAGCTTCACTGGACCATCCGGCCATCACTGACCGGATCAGTTTACGAACGGGAGTTCGAACAATGAACGGTAAAATATTCTTTGCCCATCTGGCGATCGCTGCGGTACCGGTGCTTTCAGTACCGGCCTATGCCCACTCGGGCGATCTGATCCCCAACGCCGCGGTAACGGCGGCTCTCGCAGCGGTCGATCACGATTCTGCCGCAGCACCCGGCGCAGACATGGCTGGTTCGCCCAGCGTCGCAGCACCCGCCGCTGCGGCGCCAGCATTGCCTTCGGACACCGAAAGCGATGCCGTCGCCGATGATGATCTGCTGCTGCTACGCGGCGGCGAAACCATCGTTGTCGGCAACCAGACATTGACGGCCATCAGCAATGGCAATGCTTTCAACGGCAATTATGTCGCGGGCAATATTGCGCTGACCGACAATGCGCTGTCCAACTTCAACGGCATTGGTAATGTTTTGATGAACACGGGTGCGCAGAATAATCTGCAATCGGCCATGAACGTCACGATCAACATTGCCGAGTGACGGCATCTCGCTCTGGCGGGACATCATCAACGCGCGAAACCCTGGGAGGTCGCCGGTGAGACAGCTCAACCCCCGAAAATTGGCCGGACTTGGCATCGCACTATGCGCTCTTGCCGCGACGGCGGCCCCGGCGCGAGCCGAAGTGCAGTTAAGCCGCGAAACGGGCGGCGATTTCAGCGTGAAGGTGATGAGCTGGTGGGAAATACCCTTTCGCACCGTCGTGCGCCAACGCTATGATTTCAGTTGCGGCTCAGCCGCGGTGGCGACCTTGCTGACGCACCATTACGGCCGCAAGACCGACGAGATGGCCGCATTCAAAGCAATGTGGGCCACCGGCGATCAGGAATTGATCCGCAAGGTCGGCTTTTCAATGTTCGACATGAAAAACTATCTCACCAGCCTTGGATATCGGACCGAGGGTTTCAAGCTGTCGGTGGACAAGCTCAAGACCATCAAGCGACCGGTGATCGTGCTGATCGACCTTAAGGGCTTCAAGCATTTCGTGGTCGTCAAAGGTGTGATCGGTGACCGCATCCTGACCGGCGATTCCGCTTTGGGTCTGACCCAATATTCGGTCGAGGATTTCGGCAAGATGTGGAACGGCATCGCGCTGGTCATCGTGGACGTACCCGACGGTAAGCCGCCACGCTATAATCTTGCCGGCGACTGGGGTCCATGGTCGCGCGCGCCGCTCGAGGCGGGACATGAATCGCTGGCGGTGCATGTCAATGATCTGACCATGCACCTTCCGCCCGACTATCAGATCACTCCCTCGATCCTGCTTCAGGTGCGCGTGGGCACAGTAAAATAAGGAATTCAGCCATGTTTGCCTCCAGAATTGCTACCGCCAGCCTTGCCGTTCTGGCGTCCTGCTCAGCGGCGTGGGCAGGTGAAGTTGCGCCACCATCGCTGAACGACGGCGAAAGGCTGAAGAAGAATGCTTCATCGCTCCTCGACGATGCGATGTTTGCGGATGCCACCGACGTGGTTGCCGATGCAGAGCTTTCTGAGCAGCGCGGCGGATTCCGCCTCGCCGGCATGGACATCCGCCTGGGCGCCGACATAAAAACCTTCCTCAACGGCGAGCTTGCGCTGCACACGACGGTGCAATGGACGGAAAATGCCGCAGTGACGACGCAGACCATGTCAGCCGCGCTGACGCTGGCGGACGCAGAGATGCTGCGGAACAATGTGCTGGCCACTGGCGCCATCACCATGAATGTCGGCAACGACCGCGTCTATCTGGCCAACAGTGGCCAGACGGCGCTGATCCACCGGAGCGATGGCGCGCTGCAAAATGTGCTGATCAACACCGCCAGCAATTTTTCGGCAACGCAGGAAGTGTCGGCGACGCTGGACCTGGGGCAATATCAGCAGTTTGCCGACACGATCACCGCCGACCTGCTCAGCCGCAGCTTTGGCGGCGAAATCGGCCGCGCCATTACTGGGTCGCTGGGAAATTAGGGCCAGATAAGATTGCGGACCCGTCGAAGGCCGGGGTCGCAAGGACGAAGTGGCTCGCAGCGCGCTCCAATATTCTCACCCAAAAGCGACGCATCCGATGCGTCACATCGTGGTGAGCCTGCGACGACGTCCAGCGGGCGGGAAATGGCAACGGGAGGCGGTTTCTGGCGGCTCTTGGACAGCGTTGCGGCTTTGGGACAATGAACCACATTGACCCGTCAGCCGCGCCTTGCCGAGAACCACCAGAAACCGTCCTCATGGGTCAGGATCAGCGCACCTTGGTGTTAGGGCAGCGCGGCTGCTGAGCCGTTGCCTGATGCAGCGGTGCTGCTTTTCTCTTTACGCAGATCAACACCTAACGGAAAGCGGAGCGTCACCGAAACATCGGGGGCATCTGCCGTGGCCCCGAATTCGAACCCGAAATTGACCGACTGACGCTCTGACAGCCGGTAGGACATTCCCATCACCATCGCCCCGACCTGGGCACGGTTCGAGCGCTCTATGCCCGCGCCAATCTCGGTCTTGGTAGGAAAAATATAGCTGTGCTTATAGCCCAGCGAGAAGGAAAATCGCGGGTTTAGCGCAAATCCGAAACCGATGTTCCCGCTGATGGCATCGCCCGGATCGACGCGGCCGATGAACGCGCCACCAATGTTACGGTCAATATCGCGCGGGATGTGATAGAGATACCCTAAGCTGCCATAAATGACCGCCGGATCCGAGGGCAGCAGGAAGCTGATACCGGGCTGTACGCCCCAAAAGCCCGATCCGGTCGCCAGACCCGTCGCAACGCCGAAATCATCAAAGCCGACCTCAAAGGGGCTTTTGCCGGTGTCGGACTTCACGCGCAAATTGGCGATCCAAATTGGCTGCTGCCCGCGGGCGCGATTAAGCTGATACCGCAGCGCCAATTCAAGATCGCCAATATTCTGCTCTTTCAGTCTGATCGTGCGGACGATCCCTTCGTCCCGCTGCTGCGCGACCTCGATCCGGTCCCACCGGTACAAGAGCGGCAACCGGGCTTCCACTTCCAACCGGTTGGTAAGACCAAGCCGCGCCCCCCCAGGTGGTGACAATCGTGTCGCGGTCCACATCCGACGCTTCGATCAGGCCAACCTGAATTCCCGGAATCAGCTCAAACCCACGAAAAGACGAGCCGGTTGGTCGAGGAACTTGTATATTCATATGATGTATCGATCACCAATCGGCCGGGCTGCGTCAACACGCCCTGCCCCTCGGGAACAGCCTCCACCTGGCTTTCGACCGTGGGTTCGGGCGGCGGCGCTTCGCCGACGGGTGCGTCGGGCAACGGCGGTGCGGGGCTTTGCGCAGCCAACGGAGTAGCCTGCCCCATGCCCCGACCGCGCAGCAGCGAGAGATCATCGCCGCCACCGGCCAAGGCGTCGATCGCGCGTTGCTGACGCGCGATCGTCTCATTTGCTGTTCGATCAGCGCGCGCTGCGCTCGCAGTTCCAGCATTAATGCGTCCAGCTGCGCGCCGACCGGCGCCTGCGCTGGCTCCTTTCGCGGGCCGCTGGCAGCGGGCGCGTTGGGCCCGTCTGCCCCCAATGTGCTGGTCGCAGGACAGGGAACAGCATCGGTGCAGTCTGCTGCAATTGCGGGCGCTGAAATCGCCGCCACGGCCGCAGTGGCAATGCCAAGCGCACGCCGTGCGGCGTTTTGGGGAGTGGTCGTGCTGGCCATGGATCAGCTCCGGTACTGCGGGGCGAGTTCCAGCTTGGGTGCGATGCTCGCCCCCCCTCGCCGCAAGGACATGACCGCCGCATCTCCATCGCCGCTGGCCAGCCGCTCAAGTGCCCCATGGTCGTTGATGACGATCCAGTGCGGACCATCAAATGTGATCAGATTCTGGCGGACAAATTCCGATAATGTCCGGCTGACGGTGTGGATGGTCAGGCCAAGATGGTCGGCAATGTCGGTGCGCGACATGGGCAATGGCAGCGGCTTGTCAGAACCGGTCCGCCGCGATGTGGCGATAAGGAACGCAGCAAGACGTTCCGCCGCAGTGCGACGACCGAGCAGAAAGATACAGGCCCGCGCACTGTTCAATGCTCGCTGCAACGCTCCATGTTCCGGCGCAGTATCAACGTCGACAGGTGGCTTCGTGACATTGCGATGGCGCCGCAGCGTTACCGTCGTCACCGCCTCGGCCGAGGAATGATAAAAGGCTTCATCAATGCCAAAAGCATCACCGTCATAGTGGAAGCCGGTCAGTTGGCGATGTCCATCGGTGTAAAGGAAGCAAGTTCGCACTGTACCGGAAACAACCTCGAACCAATCGGTTGCCGGATCGCCTTGGAGATAGATGATTTCGCCTTTGCGAAACTTGAGCAACAGCAAATTATCCCGGCTGCCGTGAGCCGGGGCATAGTGGGCCGACATTTCGTTTCTCCCGTTGAGAGGATCGTGCGGCCCGTATATTATCGTTGGAGATGCTGTTAACTATAAGAGCACCATGTCACCATGCGCCATTGGTCGGAATCCGTGGGAAAATCCGGGATGATAAAAGACTAAGGGTTTTTACCTGCCGCTTTTTAAATTACTGTTGTTTTTCAGTTATTTGTTGGCTGAACATCTTCAAATTGATGCAGTATTTTAACAAGTGAATTTGCCAGATACGACGAAGCGATGGCGTTCGTCGCAAAGTAACGGAACGAACCTGTCAGGCCCTTCGTTGTTATCGCGCAGACGGCAACGGCCGCTCCGGGTTGCAGAACAGTTGCACAAGAAAAAAGCAATTCGACCAGCGAGGAGTTGATACTGTGTTGCAAATAGACCCCGCAAACGGGATTCCCGTGCTGACTGCGCGCGAGCAGCAGGTTTTGGCACTGGTGGCGCACGGACTGTCCGCAAAGGAAATTGCTCAGGAAATTGAAATAGCTCCGCGCACTGTCGAACGGCATGTTGAAAACCTGCGCCTGAAAATTCGGGCCCGCAACCGCACGCACATGGTAATTTTGGCGGTTGAGTCCGGGCTGCTTGCCGTGGCAAATCATGACGCGCACAGCTGAGCCGCGAATGTGTCGATTCAAAAAGTCCAGCCAGTTCCAGCTTATCTGAGAATGTTTTGATAGCGCGCGTCCAAGTTGATGGCCTGTTGCTCATCAGCGGCGGCGCGCGTGGGATCGCCATAATTTCGCAGCAGGACGCTACGGTTGTAATAGGCTCGCGCTGATTTGCGTGAGAGCCGTACCGCGCGGTCGAGATCGGCAATAGCGGCGTCGCTGTCACCTTGGCGATCATGCGCCAGCCCGCGGCGGTGCGCAGGTACACGTTGGTGGCCACGATGGGCGCTGGCTGAGGTTCGGCTTTTCCCTGGATCGAAAAAGTCTCGAAGACGCTGTGCACCGCGAGCATCATGCCGCTGATCGCCACCTGCTGCTCGATGCGCAGGCGCGCGCTCGGCCGCCGGCGAACAGCTTGAACGGCAGCAGCATTTTCTTGAGCGCTCCGCCGTCCTTGCTGAGCACCACGCCGGTCCGCAGCAGCACGACGCGAATGCCGGCATCGGTATTGCCGAGCGTATCGTTGAGCGGATTGGCCAGGTTGACGCCGACCTGATTCGCCAGCACGAAGTTGGGAAACGGCACGGGGCCGGTATTGACGAAAACGCCGCCGCTGTTGGTGTTGCTATTGCCGGCGATCAGATTGTTGTCGGCAAGCAGTCCATCACCCGTAATTGAATCGGTAATCAGAATGCCGGTCGCCACAGCGCCGGCGCCGGCCGCCCCCGCCTGCGGCGTATGGCTGAACACGGTCTTGCCGTCGCGGTCCACCTCGATGATCCGGGCTGGACCGCTCTCGGCGATCATCGTGAGGCCATTGTCCAGACGTTGGATGGCGTGGACTTCCACGGGTTTGCCCGCGTTGCCGTTCATCTTGCCGGAGTCGTACTCCCAGACGATCTGCTTGTCGGGCGCGACTTCGACGCCCGCTGCCAGCCGAGTTGGGTGAGGATGTTGCCATTCGGCAGCAACTGGGCGTCATGGATCGCGCCGATCTTGAGTTCCCACTCCAGCGAACCATCCGGCGCCACAATGGCCAGGCGTTTGACCGAGTCGTCCGCCACGAGCAGGCGGCGGTGCACGCGGCGGAAGGCTACGCGCGCTCCACCGGCAAGGTTGGCGTGTTCAGCTGGGCACAGACCGGCGGGTGGGCACTTCGGTGGATTCCATGAAAGTGCAGGGCATCACCGGGGAGAGCCTGATCGTGGCCTCGCCTTACGGGCGGCTGCTCGGGCTCGTGCTCGAGTCGCCCATCGCCGTTAACCAACGGACGTCGTCTCGATGAAGGAAATCGCCAATGAACCCTCCGTTCCGCGTGCGTCGCCTCGCGCCGCCGCCGCCGCTTGCTTTGACCCTGCTCAGCTCTGCGCTCGCGCTCCCGGCTTATGCGCAAAATCATCAGGACGTCGACGAGCCGGTCGAGGAACACTTCGTCGATTTCCGGCCGACCAACAACGCCTGCGTTGACGAAGTACGTGCCGGGCTGCATGCGGCAGTCGAACTCGAGTGAAACGCTGCAGCGCTCGCCGGCATCCACCAGTACGCCATGCCCGTCAGCAGCCGACACGGCGCCACCGACTTCAACACCCGTGGTGGTGCGGATCATCATTCCGCAACGGACTGCCGTGATCGTCCGCGCGAATTCGACATCGAAGCGCAGCCTGTAGCGTCGCCCGGGCTGAAGCAGGTTCACCCGGCGACCGTCGAGCGTAGATCGCAGCGGGATTGAAGTCTCCTCCGGTCGTCGGGAGCGCTACGGGCGCCGGATCGCCTGCGGTGAGTCGTCCGTTCGATCGATCAGCTTCGCCCCAATGGCGTGGCAGCCAATGCCGCGACCAGCGACGCATTTGGGGAGGGTGCAGTCGGCTTCGCAGCCGCCGTAGGCGCCGTCGTTCTTGCCGTCGTCGCACTCTTCGCCGAGGCCGGGCTGGGTGATGCCGTCCGCGCAGAACTCGACCTGACAGCTCGACGAGCAACCGTCCTCGTTCATGGCGTTGCTGTCGTCGCAGTCCTCCCCGATCTCGACCGCCCCGTTGCCGCAGGCTCACCTCCGGGCCCGGCAGTTCGCCGAGCAACCGGTCCCTGCTGGTCGTGTTCCCGTCGTCGCAC
>JAAUPH010000022.1 GCA_012035435.1 Sphingopyxis sp.
CGGAGGGAAATGTCCGCAGTCAGGTAGTTTATCTACCTGCAAGGGCATTTCGCTTCGAGATCGAAGCCATTTTGACGTCCTTCGGATTTGACCCATTTTGCCCATGGCGGCGTCGGAAAGCCTTGAGATATTTTCATATCCCTGCGGCTTTCCTCCTGGCCCTGCGCAAAATGGCCTCAAACCTCGAACGTGCATTTAATGGGTCCTGACTCTAGGTCCTGACCCTATGACTGATGGACCGGCGGTTGCGTTACCAGGCTAACCAGAATAATCGCGGCAGTGGCTGCGGCGAACCCCGGCACGATTTCATAGAGCCACACGCTCCAGTCGGCAACGATCCAGCCGATCACCACCGCCGCGCCCACACCCATGCCCGCCAGCGCCCCGGCCAGCGTCATCCGCTGCCACGTTAGCGCGAGCAGGATCACTGGACCAAAAGCCGCACCGAAGCCCGCCCAGGCGTTGGCGACCAGGCTGAGCACTGATCCCTCGGGGTTCTGAGCCAATATCATTGCGACGGCGGCAACCGCGACGACCGACAGGCGCCCAACGGTCACAATCTCGCGCTCACTTGCGGCCCGCCGCACAAACAGCCGATAGAAATCTTCGGTCAACGATGATCCCGTCACCAGTAGCTGCGCCGAAATTGTGCTCATGATCGCGGCAAGTATTGCTGACAGCAGAAAGCCGAACGCCAGCGGGTGGAGCAGCACGGCCCCCAATTTGATCAATACCGTCTCCGGATCATCGACGAAGATGGTTTCATAGGACAAATAGGCCTTACCGATAAGGCCGACCGCGCACGCGCCGATCAGCGATATGCCCATCCACGTCATACCGATGCGCCGTGCCAGTGGTATGTCCGCAACGTTCCGGATCGCCATGAAACGCACGATGATGTGTGGCTGTCCGAAATATCCCAGCCCCCACGCCAGCGTCGATATCACGCCCAGCGTCGTCGTTCCTGCTACCAGACTGGTCAGATTGGGGTCGATCCGCTGGAGCAAGGTCCACGGGCCGGCGTCGGCCTCCAGCGCGCCCCACGCGATCAGCGGCACGATGATCAGGGCCAGCATCATAATGATACCCTGTACAAAATCGGTCAGGCTGACCGCCAGAAATCCGCCAAGTACGACATAGGCGACCACGACACCGGCCGTGATCCAGAGCCCGGTGTGATAGTCGGCCCCAAAGGCGCTTTCGAACAATTTGCCGCCCGCAACCAAGCCCGATGCGCTGTAGAGTGCGAAGAAGCCGACAATGATGACGCTCGCGGCGAGGCGCAGGATATGGCGCTGATCGTTGAAGCGGTTGCCCAGAAATTCAGGGATGGTAAGCGCGTTCCCATAGCGCTCGGTCTGCTCGCGCAACCGCGGGGCGACGATCACCCAATTTGCCCACGCCCCAAAAAATAACCCGATGGCGATCCAGCTTTGCGACAGCCCCGACACAAACAGTGCTCCGGGCAGCCCAAGCATCAGCCAGCCCGACATGTCCGACGCGCCCGCCGCAAGCGCGGTGACGCCGGGGCCGAGTTGGCGTCCACCAAGTTGATATTCCGCGCTGTTGCTGGTCGATTTGCGCCACGCATAAAAGCCGATGGCGATCATCAAAGCGAAATAGGCCGCAACGGCGACAATGGTCATGCTGTCCATCGCAACAGAAAGACAGATTTGGCTAATGTAGGAAAGCAATTTGTCGAAAATCACTCCGCAGGCGAAAATTCGCCGGTCGTTTCGTCCAATATGTGGAGCACGCCGTCGCCAATGGCAAACCATGCACCGTGCAGCCTGATCGACCCCGCCGCCTCGCGCTCCGCGATAAAGGGAAAGCTGCGAAGATTGCGCAGACTGACCTTGATCGCCTCCAGTTCCAGCTGATGCTGTGGATGGGCGCAACCGCTCGCCTTCACGGCGTCGCGCGCATCGGCGATAATCTGCATCCAATCGTCGATGAAGCTCGGTCCGGGCAGGCCTAGATCGGCGCCGGTCAGCGCCGCGCCAATGCCGCCGCACTGACCGTGCCCCAGCACGACGATATGTTTGACGTTGAGCCCGCAAACGCCGAATTCGATCGCCGCGGATGCGCCATGCAGCCCGCCGCCAACCTCATAAGGCGGAACGAGATTGGCGACATTGCGCAGCGCAAACAGCTGGCCCGGTCCGGTGTCAAAGATTGTCGCCGGGTCAACTCGGCTGTCACAGCAACTGATGATCATCACCGGCGGTGCCTGCCCATGGCTGGCAAGCGCGTCATAGCGCGCCTTTTGTTCGACATAGTCGTGATCCCGGAACCGCTGATACCCCCGTACAAGCTCGGCAAATTCCGGCATCAGAAACGTTCACCCCGGACCACGGCGACATCACCGATCGTCAGCAAAAGACGGTGGCTGTCGAGCAGCGGCGCGATGCGATCCGTCAGTGCCGCGGCTTTTTCCGCCGACGCGATCACGATGATGATGGTCTTGGCCGAAGCTCCCGTAATATCATCATCGCGCCATTCGCCGCCGCGACCTGCGCCGCCGTCGACATGGATCAGGCTCCAGCCGCTGACATCGATCGCCCGCAACACCGCCACGACGCGTGGCACGAGCGGGGTATCGGCCAAAATCTCGATGCGCTTGCGCTGGACCGTTTCGACCATGATCATGCCACCTGAACGGCCAGCGCTGCGAACAGGCTGATGCCAAAAATAATGTTGAACGGAAAAGTAATGCCCAGCGACATTGCCAGATAAATGCCGGGGTCAGCTTCTGGCAGCGCGAGCCGCATCGCCGCGGGAACGGCGATGTAGGATGCGCTGGCGGCGAGGACGCCCAACGCCGCAGCTGATCCGGGATCGAGCCCGATCGCGGTCCCCCCGAGTGTCCCCAGCACGCCGTTCATGATCGGCAGCGCTATCGCAATTGCGATCAGCGACGCGTTTAGCTTGCGCGATTGGGTCAGCCGGCGGGCCGCGATCAGCCCCATGTCGAGCAGGAACAGGCACAACACGCCCCTGAACCCTGTGTCGAACAGCGGCTTGACCGCGGCAAAACCGTCGGACCCGGCGATGAGCCCGATGATGAACGCGCCAACGAGCAGGATCACCGACGCATTGGTGAGCACTTCATGCAGCATCGACCCGCCGCCATTCGCCGGGGCCGCTGAAGCCAATTGCCCGTGCTTGGCGAGCATCAGACCAGTGATGATCGCAGGCGTTTCCATCAGCGCCAGCACCGCGACCATATAGCCTGCGGGTCCAAGCCCTTGATTGGTCAGCAGTTCTTGTGCGGTGACATAGGTGACGACGCTGACCGACCCATAATGGGCGGCGACCGCACCAGCATCGATCCGCGACAATCCGCCAAAGCGCGTCAGCAGGAAAAAGGCGGGGAAGGGGAGCAGGAAGCTGAGTGTGATCCCGACCAGCGCCGCCCCCAGCAAATCGGGCGTAAAGCCGCTGTCGGCGACCGATACGCCGCCCTTCAGCCCGATGGCAGCCATCAGATAGATCGACATGGCCTTGGCAAAGGCTTCGGGGATCGACAAATCCGATTTGACCATCGCCGCGAAAAACCGAGCACAAAGAAAAGGATGACGGGCGATGTCAGCGTTTCGACAATCATCGGCGGCCCCCTTTGTTTGGCTCGTCCGCGATAGCAGCATGGCGATGGTTGGCAAGAGGCGCGCGCGTCGCTATCTCGGCCGCCATGAACGCCGTCACCGCCCCCGCTCTACGCCCGCGCAAACCCGACTGGATCCGGGTCAAGGCTCCGACCAGCCCTGGCTATACCGAGACGCGCAAATTGATGCGCGAGCTTAATCTCGCGACCGTGTGCGAAGAGGCGGCCTGCCCCAACATCGGTGAATGCTGGACCAAGAAGCACGCGACCGTAATGATCCTCGGCGATACCTGCACCCGCGCCTGTGCCTTTTGCAATGTCAAGACCGGCATGCCGCGCGCGGTTGATGCGATGGAGCCGACCAATGTCGCGATCGCCGCGGCCAAGATGGGATTGACCCATATTGTCATCACGTCGGTCGACCGCGACGATTTGCCCGATGGTGGCGCCAGCCAGTTCGTAAAGGTGATCGAGGCGCTGCGCCGCGAAACGCCGGCGACCACGATCGAGATTCTGACGCCGGATTTCCGGAACAAGCCCGACAGCGCGGTCGCGTCGATCATCGATGCGCGCCCTGATGTCTACAATCATAATCTTGAAACCGTTCCGCGGCTTTACCCGACGATCCGCCCCGGCGCGCGCTATTATGCTTCGCTGCGCCTGCTGGAATCGGTTAAGCGCCGCGATCCATCGATCTTTACCAAATCGGGCGTCATGCTAGGGCTGGGGGAGGAACGGCTGGAGGTTCACCAGGTCATGGACGACATGCGTTCGGCCGACATCGATTTCCTGACCATGGGCCAGTATCTTCAGCCCACCCCGCGGCACGCCAAAGTGATCGATTTTGTAACACCGCAGGCTTTTGATGCTTACGGTCAGATTGCGCGCGCCAAAGGGTTTTTGCAGGTCGCCGCAACACCGCTCACCCGCTCCAGCTATCATGCCGGAGAGGATTTCGAAGCGATGCGCGCCGCCCGTGCGGCGCAGCTCGCCAAAGCCGGAGCCGCCTGAGCGCCCCGATGCCGCGCCACAGCGAAACCCGTTACCTGCCGCACAGCGCACAACAAATGTATGCGCTCGTTGCCGATGTGAAACGCTATGCCGAGTTCCTGCCGTGGGTGATTGCGATGCGAGTCCGTAGCGACACGCCAACCGAAACCGTGGCCGACATGATCGTCGGTTTCAAGGGGTTGCGCGAGAGCTTTTCCTCGCGCGTCATCAAAGAGCCGGTGGGCAGGATCAGCGTTGACTATCTCGACGGACCGATGCGGCATTTGCACAATGAATGGCGCTTTACTCCTGTTGAAACGGGGGGTTGCCGGGTGGACTTCATGGTGGACTTTGCCTTCCGGTCCAGCCTGTTCGAACGCATGGCCGGGCAAATGTTCGACCGCGCACTGCGCAAGATGATCGCCGCGTTCGAAACGCGCGCTGACGTGCTTTATGGCACCGCAAGCTTGACGTCATCGCCCGCTACCAGCCCGTCCGCTGCGGGATAAAGCAAGCCTAGCGCGTAAAGCATCGCCGCTTCGCGGATCGCGGTGCGGTCGGCCGACTGAAAGAACACCCGCTGCACAAAATGGGTGTGCGGCTCGTTGGATCGCAGCGCGCGGCCAAACACGACCAGGCCGACCGGTTTAGCCCGCGACCCACCGCCCGGCCCGGCCACGCCGGTGATCGAGACCGCGACATTGGCATCGCTGTTGGCCAGTGCGCCCGCAGCCATTGCCAGGGCGCATTCGGACGACACTGCGCCATGTTGATCGAAGATGGCGGGATCGACGCCCAGCATTTTTGCTTTGGCCGCGTTACTATAGGTCACAAACCCTGCGGTGAAGACATCGGACGACCCCGCGATGGCTGTTAGCGCCGCTGCGACCAGCCCGCCGGTGCAGCTCTCGGCCAGCGCAATAGTGCGTCCCGCCGCACGGTTGGCGGCAAGCACCGCGGCCGCACGACCCTGCGCCGCGTCCGTGAGCATCATCGCGGCAAGCTCAAAGTCGCGGTCGCCTGTGCGGCGATGCCTTCGCGGCGTCCTGTGAAGCCAAGGCCTTCGGTCGTCGTCGCCTTCACGCTCACGCGGTCGAGTGCAATCCCCAGCATTTCGGCGACCGCCGCGCGCATGGCGTCACGGTGTGGACCAACCCTGGGTGCCTCGGCAATGATGGTGAGGTCAACATGCTCGATGACGCCACCCCGCATCGCCACACGCTCGGCTGCAAAGCGCACAAAGCGGTGCGACGCTGCACCGCGCCACTTCGCATCGGAGGGCGGGAAATGCTGGCCAATGTCGCCGTCTGCCAGCGCGCCCAAAATGGCGTCGGTCAGCGCATGAAGCGCGACATCGGCATCGCTATGTCCCGACAGGCCATGGCTGTGCGCAATTTCGATCCCGCACAGCCACAACGGCTTGTCCGCCACCAGCCGGTGTACATCATATCCATTGCCCACCGCAATCCGCCGGTCATCCATGTCCCTGTCCTTCAGGCCCATCAGGGCCGCGATAATGGCAACATCTTCGGCCCATGTCAGCTTGTGCAGCACCGCCTCACCCGTCACGGCCGTAATCGACCCGCCTTGCCGTCGAACCATTTGGGCATCGTCGGTCGGCTCGTCACCGGTCCAGTCCGCATGTGCAGTTCTCAGCCGATCCAGAGGAAAGGCTTGCGGGGTTTGTACACGCGCAAGTCGGCTGCGATCCGTGACGTCACCCGCGGTGCTGCTATCGGTCGTCACCAGCGTGTCAGCGACCGGCAGCACCGGTAACGCACCCGCCGCATCATCAGTAAGTGCGGCGAGCAGCCGATCGATCACGGCGTCAGTCACACCGGGCCGTGCGCTATCATGGACCAGCACGATAGCGTCACCGGGCAAGTCCGCGAGCACGACAAGCCCCCGCGAGACCGACAGGCGGCGCGTTGCACCGGCACCGGTTCGGCGCAGCTTAGGATGATCAGCGATCAACGCCTGCGTCACCGGATCGCCGACAAGAACGACCGCCGTCACGTCATCGCGCGCCGCAAACCGGTCGAAACTCCAAGCCAATACAGGCTTGCCGCCAAGCAGCGCTTGCTGCTTCGGCAACCCGAGCGCCGCCCGCTCACCGCTGCCACCGGCCAGCAAAATCACGGCGATTTGGGGTAGGGAAGGGGTGATTATGGCCATTACCCTGCCGCCTAGCGCACGCCGGGCTTGCGGGAAAGCGTGGAAATGTGTACCGGCGCTGCTTAATTTTTAGGCACAATCCCCTCCCATGACGCCACTAAAACCCATATCCATCGGTCCGCTAACCATAGCCGAGCCCGTCATCCTCGCGCCGATGACGGGAGTGACCGATATGCCGTTCCGCACGCTGGTGCGGCGCTATGGATCGGGCCTCAACGTAACCGAGATGATCGCGTCGGCCGCGATGATCCGCGAAACCCGCCAGTCGCTGCAAAAGGCGGCGTGGCATGCGGTCGAGGAACCCGTGTCGATGCAGCTCGCCGGCTGCAGCCCCATTGAGATGGCGGAGGCGGCCAAGCTCAACGAAGACCGCGGCGCCGCCATCATCGACATCAACATGGGCTGCCCGGTGAAGAAAGTCGTCAATGGCGACGCCGGATCGGCGCTGATGCGTGATCTGCCGCTCGCCGCTTCGTTGATCGCGGCGACGGTGAAGGCCGTCTCGGTCCCCGTCACGGTCAAGATGCGCATGGGCTGGGACCATGACAGCCTCAATGCGCCGGAATTGGCGCATATTGCCGAGGATCTAGGCGCAAAGCTGATCACGGTCCACGGCCGCACCCGCAACCAAATGTATCGCGGCAATGCAGACTGGGCGTTCGTCCGCCGGGTCAAGGACGCCGTGACACTGCCAGTCATCGTCAATGGCGACATTTGCTCGGTCGAGGATGCGCGGACCGCGCTGACGCAAAGCGGTGCCGATGGCGTCATGATCGGCCGCGGCGCTTATGGCCGCCCCTGGCTGCTGGGTCAGGTCATGGACGCGCTGGCCGGGCGCAGCATTCGTCCCGATCCGTCGCTGACCGAACAATATTATCTGATTACGGATCATTACCGGGCGATGCTCGACCATTATGGCGAGATGACCGGGGTCAATATGGCCCGCAAGCATCTGGGCTGGTACACCCGCGGCCTGCATGGATCGGCAGAATTTCGTAACCGCGTGAACCAGATTCCGGACAGCGCGAGCGTGCTGGCGGCGGTGGCCACGTTTTACGACCCGTTCCTCGACCGCGCCGCCGCCTGATGCCATCGTCGGACCAGCCAACCTTTCCGCTGCTTGCCGACGACCTGCTTCAGGCCCATCCGGTACCCACATTTCTGATTGCGCCGGGCGGCCATATTGCCTTCGTCAATCAGGCCGCCGAGCAACTCGCCAATGTCGGACGCTCTGCGCTGGTGGGCCGACCCTTGTACACAATCTTGCAGCTTGACAGTGCGCAGCGGCAGCGGCTCGACGCCCTCGAACGCCGCGCGTACCTCGCGCATGCGGTAGAGCTGGATCTGGCGCGGGGCCGGGGAATTGTCGCCGATCTTCACATGGTTTCCATCGGGGAAGCTGGGCACCAGATGCTGACGCTGAGTCCGGTTGTCGGCGCCGGTGAGCTGTTGTCGATCGGAAATCGGGGCAGCGGACGCTCTGCGGCGGCGGCAGCATCGATCCTGGCGCATGAAATCAAAAATCCGTTAGCAGGAATTCGCGGCGCGGCGCAGCTGATCGCGCGGCGGCCCGATGCCGATATCGACCGCTTCACCAATCTTATCTGTGTTGAGGTTGACCGCATTGCCGCGCTGATCGATCGTATGCAGCTCTTCTCGCGGGGGCAGCCTTTGCCCTGTGCGGCGGTGAATATTTATCCGGCGGTGCAGCAGGTGATCGACAGCGTTCGCGCAGCGCACGGTGAGCAAATCAACTTGGCCGAACAATTTGATCCGTCAATTCCCAATGCCTTGGCCAATCATGACGGCATTGTTCAAATCCTCATGAACCTGATCGGCAATGCGGTCGACGCGTTGGCGGGGCGCGAGAGTGCATCCATCCGCGTCACCACCAGCTATCGCCACGGGCTGCTGATCGAACAGGACACCACTGGTCAGCGCGTTGCAGTGCCCATCGAAATTTCAGTGTCCGACAATGGCCCCGGGATTGATCCGGAGCTGGGCGAGGCTGTGTTCGAACCCTTTGTCACCACCAAACGCGACGGGCAGGGGCTGGGGCTGGCGTTGGTCGCACGGCTGGCGCGCGATATGGGCGGCGCTGTCCAACATCGTCGGATCGACGGCTGGACGCAGTTCCGCCTCCACCTTCCCGCTGCGCGAAAAGAGGATCACAGCTGATCATGGCCAAGCCGCAGACGATTTTGGTGGTCGAGGATGATCCCGCGATTGCGCTGATCATTTCAGAAGCTTTGCGCGCCGAAGCCCAGCATATTGCGGTTGTGACGACGCTCGCGGCACGCGACGCGTCTCTCTTGGCCACGGTCCCCGACCTGCTGATCACGGATGTCGTGCTTCCCGACGGAGACGGGCTTGAAACACTGCCGGCACAGCTGGTTGAGGCGGGCGTTCCCGTCATCGTCCTATCGGCGCAGAACACGCTGGACACGGCGGTCCGGGCTGCGGACAAAGGCAGCTACGATTATCTGCCCAAACCTTTCGACCTTGGTGAATTAATTGCCAGCGTGCGATCGGCCCTTTCGCGGCATCGGGCAGCACCGGCAGAAGCGGGGCAATCGGTGGCCGAACTGCCCAGTCACGGTTTGATCGGCCGCGCTCCGGCCATGCAGGCCGTATATCGCACCATCGCGCGGCTTGCTTCGAACGATCTGGCGGTGTTGATTTTGGGTGAATCGGGCACGGGCAAGGAATTGGCCGCGCGGGCGATCCATGACACGGGCCTGCGCCGTAATGGTCCTTTCATCGCCATCAACATGGCCGCCATCCCCCGCGACCTGATCGAGGCGGAGCTGTTCGGGCATGAAAAGGGCGCCTTCACCGGCGCGACGGATCGCAAGGTTGGGCGATTTGAGCAGGCGGCAGGCGGAACCTTGTTTCTCGACGAGATTGGCGACATGCCGGTCGATGCGCAGACGCGTCTGCTCCGTGTTCTGCAAAGCAACGAATATAGCCGTGTCGGGGGGCGCGATTTGCTCCGCGCCAATGTTCGCGTCGTGGCCGCGACCCACCGCGATGTCGGGCAATTGGTGCAAAGCGGCCAGTTTCGCGAGGATCTCTATTATCGTTTGAACGTCATTCCGATCGAACTGCCGCCGCTGCGTGAGCGCCGCAGTGACATTGCGGCGCTGGTCGATCATTTTGTCCGCGAGGGGAGCGCATCCGGTCTGCCGTCGCGCCGCTTCACGCTCGATGCCATTGAACAGCTTGAGCATCATGGCTGGCCGGGTAATGTGCGCGAGCTGGCCAATGTCGTTCAGCGGCTTACGCTGCTGGCGCGCGATGCCACGGTGACGGGAATCGACGTCGGCCAGATTTTGGGGCGTTGGACCGACGCGTCATCGGATGACCTATCGCTCGACACGCAGTTGGCTGAATTGGTTGCGCAGTGGACCCGGGCTAAGCTGGGCGCGGCTTCGCCCGCTGAGGCTTTGCAAGCCGAACTGCATGCGATCACCGATGGTGCCGTGATTACCGCAGTGCTTCATCACTGCCGCGGCAACCAGCTCGCTGCTGCGCGCATATTGGGGATAAACCGCAACACGCTGCGCAAGCGCATCAGCGATCTTCGGCTGGCGGCGAGAGATCCCACCGGATAAACGTCGCGAATCGGCGCTTTCTGCTGGCAGGCGCGGCAAAGTTGTGCTTTCTTGGCAACAGCAATGTCGTATCGATGCAACAGATCTGTCCAATATGCCTGCTGACGCTATGATGGCGGAGAGAGGTGCTGCGCGGTCGTGGCGGTTCGGAGCGCCAGAATATTATGCGCTCGCGGCAGTGATCAGCGTTGCGGCGGCGACCTATATCTTCGTCACTGGCGACCGACAAAGCCAGCAACTGCTGAACCCCGCCATCATTGCCGCGATCATGGTTGCCAATCTGGTTCCGGCAATGAGCCTGATCGTGCTGATCGGCAGCCGCATCGCGCGTGTGCGCGCAGCGACCTCCTTGGGCGGCGGGAATGGTCGCTTGCACGTACGTTTGGTGGCGCTTTTCTCCCTAATCGCCGCTGCACCCACGCTGCTCGTCGTCATTTTTGCGTCGCTGTTGTTTCAGCAAGGCGTTGACTTCTGGTTCTCGGAGCGGTCGCGCGGCATGTTCGAAAATGCCGCCGGGCTGGCCGAGGGTTATTATCAGGAAAATCAGCGCGAGGTGGGCGCCAATGCGGTCGTGATGGCAAAGGATTTGCGCGCCTTCCTTGCCCGCGCCCCAATTGAAGATCCGAGTTTCACCGACTATTATCTGCAACAGGTTGTTGTTCGCAGCCTCAACGAATCGGCAATTATCGAGATCGGGCCAGATGATGTCGCGCGCACGGCTGCGATGGTCGATCCCGATAACCGTGAGGCCGAAAATCGTATCCCGGCCCCAATCATCGCGCGTCTCGACAAGGGCGAGGAGGTTGTTGTCTCCCGCAGTGGTGACCGGATAGAGGCGGCGACGCGGCTCGATCCGAGGCGGCGCATCTATCTCTATGTGTCCCGCGACTCGCAAGTGCTGGGCGCGCAACAGTTCGAACGTGCCCGCGCGGTGCTGGCCGACTATAATGCGCTGTTCGCGCGTTCACGGCAGTTGCAGCTGCAGTTTAACCTCGCGCTCTATCTTGGCTCGTTACTGCTCTTGTCACTCGCGGTGGTGGCAGCCATCGTGGTGGCCGACCGGATTGTTCGCCCGCTGGGCATATTGGTCGATGCAGCGCGAACGGCCGCTGGCGGTGACTTGTCGGTCCGTGTCGAACCGTCGTGGCGCGACGATGAAATCGCTGTGCTTGCGCGCGCTTTCAACAGCATGACCGAACAGTTGCAGGGTCAGACGGGGGCATTGCTGCGCGCCAATGACCAGCTTGAGGCACGTCGGGCCTTTATCGAAACGGTGTTGTCGCGCGTCTCATCGGGCGTGGTTTCGCTGGATGGTGCTGGCAATATCCGGCTCGCCAATGCCGCAGCAGAGGCGATGCTGGGCCAAAATGTGCAGCAGCTGACCGGGCGGCCCTTGGTGGCCGTTGCGCCGGAGCTAGCGCGCCTGATCGATGGTGGTCAATCCGACGCCGTCCTGTCGCTCGTCCTGCCCGGACGCGAACCGACAACCGTGGCGGCGAAGGCGGTCGCGCTCAACGATGGCCATGTCCTGAGTTTCGAAGATATCACGCAGCAACTGCACGACCAGCGCCGTGCCGCCTGGTCGGATGTGGCGCGCCGGATTGCGCATGAGATTAAAAATCCGCTGACACCGATCCAGTTGGCGGCCGAACGGCTGCAGCGCCGTTTTGGCCGCAAGCTGGACGAAGAATCGGGTGTCTTTTCCAAGCTCACCGACACGATCGTGCGGCAGGTCGCCGATGTGCGCCGGATGGTGGACGAATTTTCCAGCTTTGCCCGCATGCCCGCGCCAACCTTTGGTGAAGAGGATCTGCGCGACATTGTCCGCCAGTCCGTCTTCCTGTTCGAAGTCGCGCGGCCCGACATCGGTTTTTCTTTACACGCCCCGGATGCTCCAACCGGGCTGGTATGCGACCGGCATCTTTTGTCGCAGGCGATCACCAATGTTGTCAAAAATGCCGTCGAAGCCATTGATGAAAAACAGCTGCGCGACCAAGCTGTCATTCCGGATGGCGGTCAGCGAGGTCAGATCCGGGTCGATATCGCGCTGAACGATGCGTCGATGCAAATCCGCGTGACTGACACCGGGATCGGCCTTCCCGCCGACCGCGATCGGATCTTCGAACCCTATATGACGACGCGTGCAAGCGGGACGGGGCTGGGTCTGGCGATCGTGAAAAAGATCATTGGTGATCATCTTGGCGAGATTGATTTCGCTGACGCACCCGGCGGCGGAGCGTCGATCGTGATCACGCTCTATCCGCAAAAACTGCAGAGCCTTGCCGGCAAGTCCGGCGATGTCATCGAAGCGGCCGCCGAAACCGTCCCGGGCCGCACCCGCATTCGCAGAGCAAGAGAAGACCATGGCGCTTGATATTCTGATTGTTGATGACGAGCGTGATATTTGCGAACTCGTCGCAGGTGTCATGGAAGATGAGGGCTATGAGGCCCGAACCGCAGCCAACAGCGATGCGGCGCTTGATGCGATCCGCCAGCGGCGCCCATCGCTCGTCCTGATCGACGTGTGGTTGCAAGGCTCACGGCTCGACGGCTTGGGGCTGGTAGAGGCGGTCAAGGCGATGGACCCGACGCTGCCAATCATCGTCATTTCGGGGCACGGCGGCATAGATACTGCGGTCGCCGCAATCCGACGAGGCGCCTTCGACTTTATCGAAAAACCTTTTGAAGCCGGACGCTTGCTACATATGGTTGCGCGCGCGACCGAAACCGAACGGCTGCGGTCAGAGGTGGAGGCGCTGCGGGAAAGGGCAGGGCAGGCCGATGAGCTAAACGGCACCAGCGCCGGTATCAACCAGGTTCGCGCGACGCTGAAACGCGTCGCCAATACTGGCAGCCGGGTGTTCATTACTGGTGCCGCGGGGACGGGTAAGGAAGTTGCGGCGCGCGTGCTCCACCAGTGGAGCGGGCGGGCCAACGGTCCGTTCCGCGTCATTTCATCAGCGCGTATGGACCCGGAAACGGTCGAGCAAGAGCTGTTCGGCACCGAATTGCCCGACGGCAGCATTCGCCCGGGCTTGCTCGAACAAGCGCACGGTGGGACGCTTTTTCTGGACGAGGTTGGCGACATGCCACTGACGACGCAGGGTAAAATCCTGCGCGTTCTTACCGACCAGAGCTTCATGCGAGTAGGCGGATCAACCCAGATCCGCGTCGATGTGCGGATCGTATCGGGCAGCGCCCGCGATCTGGTGGCCGCCATCGAAGACCGCAGCTTTCGCGAGGATTTCTATTATCGGCTGAATGTGGTGCCGGTCCATATCCCGCCACTGCGTGATCGGCGCGACGACATTTCCCCGCTGTGCGAGCATTTTATCATGCGCTTTGCCGCCGAACGGCGCATTCCGCCGCCGATGATTGCATCCGAAACGCTCGCCGCGCTGCAGGCGCATGATTGGCCGGGCAATGTCCGCGAACTGCGCAACGTGATTGAACGTGTCATGATATTGGCGCCGAGCGATCGTTTGCAGCGGATCGAGCTTGACTTGCTGCCGAACGAAATCCTTCGCTCGGGCAGCGAAAATCTGCCGAGCGCCGATGCGATCATGTCCACACCGCTCAAAGAAGCGCGGGAAAACTTCGAACGCGAATATCTGAGAATTCAAATTCGTCGTTTTTCAGGGAACGTTTCGCGCACTGCAAACTTTGTAGGGATGGAACGTTCGGCTCTGCACCGAAAGCTCAAGCTATTGGGCCTAACCGACTTGCGGGACGATGACGGGACACATGAAGCCTGAGGGCCGAAATTGAGTCTGGACGCAAGGCGCAGGCTTGCTAACGACGACCGCACCGGCTTGGCTGGCCGCATAAGAAACGCAGGGAAATCCTGCCAAAAACAGGAGACGAGAATGTCCGACAAAATCCAAAATCTTCAGGATCTTTTTCTTAACAGCCTCCGCCGCAGCAAGACCCCGGTGACCATGTTTCTGGTCAAAGGCGTCAAGCTGCAGGGAATCATCACCTGGTTCGACAATTTCTCTCTGCTGCTGCGCCGCGATGGACAATCGCAGTTGGTCTACAAGCATGCGATTTCGACGATCATGCCAGCGCACGGCTTTGATGTTGAGCAATTCCGTGCATTGCTTCCAACAGCGGCATCGAAGAGCAAGACATTGCAGGAGATTTTCCTTGGCGCGGTGCAGCGCTCGGATGAATCAGTCACGATGTTCCTGGTCAATGGGGTTATGTTGCAGGGCGATATCGCGGCATTTGATCTGTTCTGCGTGCTGCTGGAACGGGATCGCCAGGTCCAACTGGTTTACAAGCATGCGATCTCCACCGTTCAGCCCAATGGCCCCATCAATCTGGCGGGCGAAGAAACCGAAGAAGACGAGGCCTGATCGACGCACCGGCCTCATCGTCAGGCGCGGCAACCCTCGTCATCGTGCCCGAATGGCACGGGCAGGGGGTTCGCCGGGATCTTGATGCCCGGTCGGAGGAAGCCGCCGGGCTGGCGCGGGCTATTGCCCTCGACATCCGCCATGTCCACCCTTTGCGGCTGAGGCAGACGCGCGCCGCGACGTTGCTGGGATCTGGGCAGATTGACGCGCTGAAGCCCGTTATTGTTGAAAAGGACATTGCGCTGGTTGTTGTTGATGCCGCGCTGACCGCGATCCAGCAGCGTAATTTGGAGACCGCTTTTGGCACTAAGGTAATCGACCGCACCGGCCTGATCCTCGAAATCTTTGGTGAACGTGCAGCGACGGCCGAGGGGCGGTTGCAGGTGGAGCTGGCGCATTTGGACTATCAGGCGGGACGGCTGGTGCGCAGCTGGACCCACCTTGAACGCCAGCGCGGTGGTTTTGGTTTCCTGGGTGGACCGGGTGAAACACAGATTGAAGCTGACCGCCGCATGATCCGCGACCGCATGGCGCGCATTCGGCGCCAGCTCGA
>JAAUPH010000023.1 GCA_012035435.1 Sphingopyxis sp.
GCTTCTTCAGGAATCCACAGCAGCGTGCCACCCAGCATCACCACGATATAACGATGCAACTGTCCGTTCTGCGCCCGAATCGCCACCCACGACAACTCGTCCGTCAGCCCCACCGCGCCTCGGTAGAGCCCGTCAAACGGCGAGGCCCCCGCACCCATTGCTCTCTGCAAACGCCTGACCCGGAACCGAAGCACAAACAACACCAGCCCCAGCACCATCGCCGCAAACCCCAGCACCTTCAGGAGCGTCAAGCCCTTCCATAAAACCAGCACCGCGTCCACCGGCCCGCCATACGCCGAGCTCGCCGCCGACTCGATCAGAAAACATCGTCATGCCACCGTGCACGATGCCCATCGGTTGCTGGATGCGCTTCGTTACTGGCATCGTCACCGAGATCTGCTCGTCGTCGACCTCCTCGATGCGCAGGATGCCCCTGACCGCCAGGTCGACGATCGTGGCCGGAGATGTCGATCTGCCGGTGCCGCAAGACCTGCCCAGCGGGTTGACCAGGGCAGCGGCCGAGGTGCGCTTTCGCGACGACGTGGTGCGTGACGAAACCGTTCGCGTGGCCTACCTGTGGTTGCCGTCACTGGCCAGCGAAGGCGGCGGCCCGCTGGTGCAGACCGCCGAGACGCTGGACAACATAGCGGTGTTGGACGATGACGCTGCGATATTGGCCGCGGTTTCCGACGATGTGCTCGCCGGAGCGTTCTCGCAGCGGTACCGGGACAGCGCGAGATTTGCGCGGCGTGGGGTAAGTGGCTCCGTCTGGGACGGCCGGCGCTGGATGATCGACGAGAAGCTCGCGGCATTCGATATGGCCCGATCGATCTGCCGGAGCATCCTCGCCGACAGACTGAAGTCACTTCCACTGAAGGACGCCCAACGGGCGGCGCTTCGAGTCCGACTTGGCAGCGCGCAGACGATCGCGGCGACGCTGAAGCTCGCCTCGTTCAGCAGCCCGACCACCAGGCGGACCGTCGACACCGCGACCGCAGTGGTGATGGTCGCGATCATCACGCCGGTAATGACCCGCAGCCAGCGGCGGTTCCCGGTCGATCCGACCCGGGGTCGCCCAGCACCAGCAAGCGGCGGCGGGTCGGCACGGCGGCATCACCGTCGGCGGCGTTGGAATTTTGGTCGATTTCCATCGCGCGGGCTTTAGGTCAACATAGGTAAAGAGAAAAGGCAGGTTCCAGCCGTTTTCGCGACCCTTCCCGCTTTGGGACAGGTGCGCGCAGTGCGGTTAAGCCGCCAAACAGGCTTGCGCCGGATGCACTGCCTGTGCCAGCGCGTGGGACATGGACCGCGCCTCCTTCCGCCTGCCACTCGCCGTGCTCTGTCTGGTGGCGGCAACGATTCTGGCGCTGTTCATGACCAATGTTGGCGTTGCCGTGGTGATCATGGTGGTTGGAACGGTGGCCGCAACCTTCATCATGGCGTTGGGACGCGACGATGCTGGCCCCGCCGCCAATCCCGCCCCTGTTCCTTCACTGCGCCCAATGGCGCTGTTTGATCATCCGGCGTTTCACACGCTGATCGACCATGATGCGCGGGCAATATTGGGTCTGTCGGCGATGGGCATTGCGCTCGCCAACGATACGGCGCTCAAGCTGCTGGGGCGCCATATTGCGGGCGCCGACGTGCGCACCGCGATACGTCATCCCGGCGTCATCGACGCGCTGCAAGCGTGCACCACGCAAGGCGACGCGCGTTCGGTCGATATCGTTGATTTTCAGCGACCAGGGGATCGGTGGCAGATTGCCATCGTTAATCTGGGCGACAGCCAGAATTTGCTGATGCTCGACGATCGTTCGGCGATCGACGCGGCCGACCGTATGCGGTCCGATTTCGTCGCCAATGCCAGCCACGAGCTGCGCACGCCGCTCGCGGCCATTCTTGGTTATGTCGAAACACTCGGTCAGATGGAACCCGGCGAGGCAGAACCGGTCATGAAACGCTTTCTGGGGATCATCGATCGTGAAGCACGGCGCATGCAACAGCTGGTCGCCGACCTCATCTCTATCTCGCGGATCGAGGCTGACCGTTATCGACGTCCGACAACCGAGGTCGATCTGGCTGAATTGCTGCGCCGCACCGTGTCTGACATCCGTGTCGCGGCCCCCGCCCGGGGCGCAGATATTCAACTAACCCTGATCGAGGCCGCAACCATGGCCGGTGATGCGGCGCAGCTGACCCAGCTGATGCACAATATTATTGGCAATGCGATGAAATATGGCCGCGCTGGGACGCCGGTGGCGGTCGCCCTGTCCGATGCTGACAAGTCGTGGATCCTGTCGGTCGGCGACGTGGGCGACGGCATCGCACCCGAGCATTTGCCCCGCCTGACCGAGCGCTTTTACCGCGTTGACGATGCCCGCAGCCGCGCTGTCGGCGGCACCGGTCTGGGCCTGGCCATCGTCAAACATATCGCCGAACGCCATCGCGGCAGGCTGTCGATCGAAAGCGAAGTGGGGAAAGGGACGACCGTCAGCCTGATCTTACCCAAATCAGGCAATGAATGACTTGAATGTGACAATAAACTGTCATCAAAACGTCATCGAAAAAGCAGATTGGCCGGATATCGAGTCGCACTGACGGCACGTCCATATTCCCTAGCAGGATCGAAATGATGCTCAAAAAATTTGCTTTCGTTGCTGTGTCGGCGCTCGCGCTGACGGCGTGTCAGGATCAGGCCTCGTCGGGCGGCGAAGCGCGTGACACGATCCGCGCCGTTGGGTCTTCGACCGTTTATCCCTTTGCCACCGTAGTTGGCGAGCGCTTCGCCGAAGCCACCGGCATGAAAAAGCCGCAGATTGAATCGACCGGAACGGGCGGCGGCTTTGAACGCTTCTGCGCCGGTGTCGGCGCCGAGACGCCCGACGTCATCAACGCCTCGCGCCGGATGAAGAAGGGCGAATTTGAGAAGTGCCAAGCTGGCGGCGTGACTGACATCATCGAAATCCAGATCGGATATGATGGCCTAGCCTTCGGCGAAGCCAGGAGCGGCCCCAACATGGCGCTGACGCTGGAAGATATTTATAAGGCACTTGCCGCCAACCCCTATGGCAAGCCCAACACCGCCAAAACTTGGAAAGACGTCAACCCTGCGCTTCCCGCCGTGGGTATTTCGGTTTTCGGTCCGCCGTCGACCTCGGGCACCTTCGACAGCTTCAAGGAACTGTTCCTGATGGCCGGGTGTGACAAAAATCCGGAAATGAAGGCGCTGAAAGACAGCGACAAGGACAAGCATGACGATATCTGCGGCACGTTCCGCGGCGCGCCCTATTATGTCGAGCAGGGTGAGAATGACAATCTGATCATCTCGAAGCTTGACAAGAACCCGACCAGCCTGGGCGCATTTGGCTACAGCTATCTCAGCACCAATCTCGACAAGATCAAGGCTGTGTCGATCGGCGGCGTGGCTCCGAGCATGGCGACCATCGCTGACGGCACTTATCCCGGGTCGCGTGCCATGTATATCTATGTGAAAAAGGCGCATGTCGGTGTGATCCCCGGCCTGATGGATTTCGTCGCTGAGTTTGCCAAGGGTTCGGCGAGCGGCGGTTATCTTAACGAGCGCGGCCTGATCCCGCCGACGAAGGAAATGGAAGCCACAGTCGCCGCGGCCATCAAGGCACAGACCATGATGACGGCCGACGGATTGAAATAATCGCGCAACATGCGCGGCATAGTCCTGCCCAGATGTGCTCTGGGCGGGACACTATGTCTTGAAGCCGAGCAGAGGGGTGCGGCAGGGACGATATGGGCGGTACGACTTTCATCCTGTTGCTGCTGATCATCGGCCTTGGCGTCGTCGGCTGGCTGAGCGCGCGGGTGCGCGCATCAATGATCGCCGGACGAGCTTCGACCCGGCTGCACAGCCTGCCCAATTATCATGGCTGGTATGTTGCGCTGTGGGTCGCGATCCCCGCGCTGCTGTTTCTCGCGGTGTGGAACAATGTGACCCCCGCGCTGGTCACCAACGAAGTGTTGACGACCGAGGCTGCGGTAAAGCTGCCGCCACCGGGGTTTCAGCGGACCGCCATCCTGGGTGAAGCGCGCAGTGTAGCGGCGGGCGAGCGAGCGATAGCCACCAGCACGGCGGCCGGACCATTGGTGCAGCCCTACCGCGACGCTATGGGCAAATATCGGATGATCGGCATTCTTGCCACGCTCGCACTGTTGCTTGCGGGCGGGGGCTACGCCTTCACCCGGATCAAGCCCGATTTCCGGGCGCGAACAAGGGTTGAACGCGTGGTGATGGTGGCGCTGTTCGCAGCGTCGCTGGTCGCGATCCTGACGACATTCGGCATCGTATTGTCGCTGGTGTTTGAATCGATGCGCTTCTTTGCGCTGGTGTCGCCGGCCGAGCTGTTGTTCGGTACCAATTGGAAACCCGGAACCGGGGCAGCCGAGCCAGATACCTTTGGTGCCATCCCGCTGTTTTGGGGCACCATCCTGATCGGTGCGATCATCGCGATGATCGTCGCGATTCCGATCGGGTTGATGAGCGCCATCTACCTTACCCAATATGCGCATGCGCGGGTGCGCAGCTGGGTCAAACCCATGCTCGAAATCCTCGCTGGCGTGCCGACGGTGGTTTATGGATATTTCGCCGCGTTGACCGTTGCTCCGGCGTTTCGCGATTTTGCGGCGGCGCTTGGCATCCCCAATGCCAGCACGGAGAGTGCACTTGCCGCCGGGGTCGTCATGGGGATCATGATCATCCCCTTTGTGTCCTCCATGGCCGATGACAGCATTAATGCCGTGCCACAGGCGATGCGCGACGGATCACTTGCGCTGGGGGCGACATCGAACGAGACGATCCGTCAGGTGCTGATCCCGGCCGCGCTGCCCGGCGTGATGGGCGGCATCTTGCTCGCTGTCAGCCGCGCGATTGGCGAAACGATGATCGTTGTGATGGCGGCGGGGCTCGCCGCCAATCTGACGGCCAATCCCTTTGCCAGCGTCACGACGGTGACCGCCCAGATCGTCAAGCTGCTGACGGGCGACCAGGAATTTGACAGTGCCAAAACGCTGGCGGCCTTTTGCGCTTGGTCTGGTGCTGTTCGTGGTGACATTGCTGCTCAACATCGTCGCTCTGCGCATCGTCAAGAAATATCGGGAAGCTTATGAATAGCGCCGCCCCCAATCGCAAAGGCCCGACCGATTGGAAGGGCAATGTGATGCAGAACCGCATCGCGGCGCGTTACGCTGCGGAGCGCCGCTTCCGGCTGATGGGGTTGGGGGCGGTGGTGCTGTCGGGCATTTTCCTCGCCTTCCTGCTGATCACCATGATGGGCAATGGGCTGCGCGGATTTACCTATACCAGCGTGACCATACCGATTGATTTCGCGGCGAACCCGCTGACGGTCAGCCGCGATGCGTTCACGGCGCCCGACGCCGATCAGCAAATTGCCAATGCGGGCCTGCGTGAGATTGTCGATTTTGCGGCCGAAGAAGCGCTGGGCGCGGGAGGCGGCGCGCTCATCTCCGAAAATGCCTGGCGGGTTGTGCGCGACGAGCTCAAGGCCAATCCGGATGCAGCGACGCAGCGCGGAGAATTCACACTCCCGCTCGCATCCGATCTGGATATTGCGGCGAAAACCGATGGCAACGCAGACGCCGAACAGGCCGTGGCGATGCTGAAAGAAAAAGGGCTGGTGTCGACTGGGCTGCATTGGTCCTTTTTCAGCGGTGCCGACGCGACCGACCCGGCGGTGGCCGGCATCTGGGGCGCGCTCAAGGGGTCGGTGATGACGATCCTGATTGCTTTTGCTGTCGCATTCCCGACCGGCGTTTTGGCCGCGCTGTATCTTGAGGAATATGCCGCGCGGAACCGCTGGACCGACCTCATTGAAGTATCGATCAACAATCTGGCCGCCGTGCCTTCGATTATATTCGGCCTGCTCGCCTTGTCGGTATTCATTCAATTTTTCGGGATTTGTCAGGCTAGTCCGCTGGTCGGCGGCCTGACGCTGGCGTTGATGACCATGCCGGTGATCGTAATCGCCAGCCGCAATGCGATCAAATCGGTCCCGCCGTCGATCCGCGATGCGGCGCTGGGCGTCGGTGCCTCGCCGGTGCAGGTTGTGTTCCACCATGTCCTGCCGCTCGCGCTGCCCGGCATCATGACCGGGACGATCATCGGCATGGCGCGCGCGCTGGGTGAAACCGCACCGCTGCTGCTCGTCGGGATGCGCGCATTCATCGGTGATGTGCCGACCGGTTTTTGCTCGGCATCCACCGTGCTGCCCATGCAGATTTTCCTGTGGTCCGATCAGGTCGATCGCGGCTTTGTCGAGAAAACATCGGCCGCCATCATCGTGCTGCTCATCGTCCTTTTGTCGATGAACGCAATCGCCATCTATCTTCGCAACCGTTTTGAAAAGCGCTGGTGACATGACCCAAGCCGAACAGTCTGTAAGCCCCGAAAATCCGAAGATGACGGCGGATAACGTCAATATCTTCTATGGCGAGAAGCAGGCGATCAAGGATGTGTCGATTGCGGTCGGCACCGATCTGGTCACCGCCTTCATTGGCCCGTCGGGCTGCGGCAAGTCGACCTTTCTACGCTCGCTCAACCGCATGAACGATACGATTGCGGGGGCCAAGGTCACTGGCTCCATCAAGCTGGATGGCGAAAATATCTATGACCCGTCGATGGACGTGGTCCAGCTGCGCGCGCGCGTTGGCATGGTGTTTCAAAAGCCCAACCCCTTCCCCAAATCGATTTACGACAATGTTGGCTATGGTCCGCGTATCCATGGGCTCGCCCCGAACAAGGCCGATCTGGACGTCATCGTCGAACGCGCGCTGCGCCAGTCGGGTCTGTGGGACGAGGTGAAGGACCGGCTGCAGGAAAGCGGCACGGCATTGTCGGGCGGGCAACAGCAAAGATTGTGCATCGCGCGCGCGATTGCGGTCGATCCCGAAGTGATCCTGATGGACGAGCCCTGCTCAGCGCTCGACCCGATTGCCACCGCCAAGATCGAAGAATTGATCCACGAACTGCGGGGCAACTATGCTATTGTGATCGTTACGCACAATATGCAGCAGGCTGCCCGCGTGTCTCAGCGCACGGCCTTTTTCCATCTGGGCACCCTGATCGAATATGGGAAGACCACCGACATCTTCACCAATCCGAAGAATGAGCGGACCAAGGATTATATTACCGGTCGCTACGGCTGATCGGAGACAAAGGAAGCATCGATATGGCGATCGGCGGCGAACATACGGTCAAGGCATTTGATGAGGATCTAAACCGCCTGCGCGGGATGATCAGCGAAATGGGCGGGCGCGCCGAACAGGCGCTGACACGCGCAATGACCGCGCTCAATACCGGCGACCTAGACCTTGCCGCCGAAGTGATCGAGGGCGACAAGCGCATTGATGCGCTGGAGGCCGAGGTTGAGCAGTTGGCGGTGCAAACCATCGCCTTGCGCGCGCCGATGGCGGATGATTTGCGCGAGATGATCGCGTCGTTGAAGATTGTGTCGGTCGTCGAGCGGATTGGCGATTATGGCAAGAATATCGCCAAGCGGGTTGCGCTGCTGAACGAGAACCGGTCGATTGAAGCCATCCCGCTGTTGATGTCGATGGCCGAGCTGGTGACCAGTCTGGTCCGCGACTCGCTCGACAGTTTTGCGCGCCGCGACGCCGAATTGGCCAAAGCTGTCACCGTTCGCGACAAACCGATCGACGATTTTTACAACAGTATCTTCCGTGCGCTTGTCACATTCATGATGGAAAATCCGAAATCCATCTCTGAATCCGCACATTTGTTGTTTGTTGCCAAGAACTTGGAACGCATTGGTGACCATGCAACAAATATTGCGGAAATGGTTCATTATGTTGTCACAGGAACCCGCTTGGAAGACCGCGAGAAGGGCGACGACCCGGTCGCATAAGGCCCGATAACGCGAGGGAATTTCCATGCCGCAACCCGACCTGCTGCTCGTCGAGGATGACGAGGCGATTGCCGAACTCATTGTGTGGCATTTCGCGAAGGAGGGCTATGCCGTCCGTCACACTCCCGACGGCGAACAGGCTTTGGTTCTCGCGGCCGAACGGGTTCCCGACATTGTGCTGCTCGACTGGATGGTCGAGAGCCTGTCGGGCATTGAAGTATGTCGCCGCCTGCGCCGCAATGCGCGCACCGCCAATGTGCCGATCATCATGCTGACGGCGCGGGGCGAAGAGGAAGACCGTATCCGCGGCCTGGAAACCGGCGCCGATGATTATGTCACCAAACCGTTCAGCCCGCGCGAGCTGGTCGCCCGCGTTTCGGCGGTGCTGCGCCGGTTGCGCCCCGCGCTGGCGGGTGAAGTGCTCGCCTATTCAGATATCGAACTTGACGCGGTTGCACACAAGGTGAAGCGCGGCGGCAGCACGCTCGCCATTGGCCCGACCGAGTTTCGCCTGCTGCGCCATTTCATGGAGCATCCGGGGCGCGTTTTTTCACGCGGGCAGCTGCTCGACAGCGTGTGGGGCCAGGACAGCGACATCGAACTGCGCACCGTCGACGTGCATATCCGCCGCCTGCGCAAGGCGATCAACGCCAATGGTCATGCCGATATCATTCGCACCGTGCGGTCGGCGGGCTATGCGCTGGATGCGGATGGGGAATTGTAGGAACAGCCGATCTGCGCCGCGCTCCGCTCACGATGATGTTGTTCTTTCCTACAGCAATTGCAATCGCTACACCGTCGCGATGAAACAGAATCTCATTTGCGCGCTCGCGCTCACAGTCGCCCCAATTGCCCTTTCCACACCTGCACTCGCGCAGAGCCAGCGGCCAATGGTGGCCGAGGATCTCGCGACGTTGAACCGCGTTGCTGCACCAGCGGTGTCACGCGATGGCAAAACGGTCGCCTGGCAGCAGACCGAGACCAAAGCCGATGATATGGCGCGGAGTACCGGCATCTGGACCATCGATGCCGCCAACCCTTCGGCCAAGCCGCAGCGGGCGGTGGATGGCCCCGGCAAGAATGAAAGCAGCCCGGCCTTTGCTCCCAATGGCGCGCTATATTTTCTTTCCAACGCGTCGGGCACGACACAGGTTTGGAGCAATGATGGCGTTGCCGCAGGCGGGGCGCTGAAACAGGTGACCAATTTCAAGGTCGATGTTGCGGGCTTCAAACTGTCGCCCGATGGCAAGCGGCTGCTGGTCTGGGGCGGCGTGCCGATGGAATGCGCCAGCTTTGGCTGCGCGGCCAAAGACAAGGGCGCCCTGCCCGGCCCCGGCACCGGCAAGCATTATAAAGACGGTGGTGGCTTCGTGCGGCACTGGGATGAATGGGAAACCCCCGGAACGCACAGCCGCGCCTTTGTGTTTGATCTGGTTGAAGGGCGGGCGGGCACCGGCCGTGCGGTTTCCGGCGCGCTGGTCGGCGACACACCGTCAAAGCCGATGGGCGGCGGCGAAGAATTGGCGTGGAGCGCCGACAGCCAATCGGTGTTCTTCGCGCTGCGGATCGCCGACCGTAACGAGCCGCGCTCGACCAATCTCGACATTTATCAGGCTGCAGCCGACGGCAGCAGCCCCCCGGTCAACCTGACCGCCGCCAATCAGGCCACCGACACGCTACCCGCCGCCTCGCCCGACGGCAAATGGCTCGCCTATGCCGCAATGGCGCGCCCGACCTATGAGGCCGACCGGCAGGTGCTGATGCTCCGCGATCTGGCGACGGGTCAGGTGCGCGCGCTGACGCAAGGCTGGGACCGCTCGGTTGGCTCCATCGTCTGGACCCCGGACAGCAAGAGCGTCATCGTCACGGCGCAGGATCTGCTCGAACATCCCGCCTTCCGCGTTGATGTGAAAGACGGCAAGGTCACGCGCCTGACGACCCGGGGCAATGTGTTCGATACCGTTCCGCTCGCCAGGGGCGCGATGGTTCATGCGCTCAACAGCATCACCGGCCCCACCGACATCATGCTGCGCGACGCCAGGGGTCAGGCGCGCAACCTTTCGAACGCGAATGCCGACCGTCTGCCGGCGATCAGGCCTGTGCAGTATGAACAATTCACGTTCGCTGGTGCCGGCGGCGCGACGGTGCATGGACAGATCGTGCGTCCGGAAGGCGCGACCGGCCGGTTGCCCACCCTCCTCCTCGTCCATGGCGGGCCGCAGGGCAGCTTTTTCAACAGCTGGTCAACGCGCTGGAACCCGATGCTGTTCGCCAGTGCGGGTTATGCCGTTGTCACCATCGATTTTCACGGTTCGACCGGCTATGGTCAGGCCTTTACCGACAGCATCAATCAAGATTGGGGCGGCAAACCGCTTGAGGATCTGAAGCTCGGCATGGCAGCCGCCGCCACGGCGAGCCCAACGGTTGGCCCCGCCAACGCCTGCGCGCTGGGCGGAAGCTATGGCGGCTATATGATGAACTGGATCGCGGGCAATTGGCCCGACGGGTTCAAGTGCCTGGTCAATCACGCCGGGATTTTTGACCTGCGCGCGATGGCCTTCACAACCGAAGAATTGTGGTTCGACGAATGGGATCATGGCGGCCCGTGGTGGTCGCGCCCGAACGCCGAACGGTGGAACCCCGTGAACCATGTCGAGAAGTGGAAAACACCTACGCTCTTCATCCACGGGGAGAAGGATTACCGCGTCCCCTATACCCAGAGCATTGCCGGCTTTACGGCGGCGCAGCGTTTGGGTGTGCCTGCCGAGCTGCTGATGTATCCGGATGAAAACCACTGGATTTTAAAGGGCAAGAACAGCGTGCAATGGTATCGCACGGTGTTCGATTGGACCTCGCGGCATTTGAAGAAATAGCTTTCTTCAGCTTGCGTCATCGCAAGCGCGATGAGCTTGGATGGAATCTTTCTGTCATCCCCGCGAAAGCGGGGATGGCATAATGGACAGACCTTATCTCATTGCGCTCAAGTTCAATTTTACCCCCACGCCAGCCGCCCGATTCCGAATTTCGGCAGCGACAAGCCCAGCGTCGGGATGGCCGGAATTTTGAACAGACCCTCGCTCCTCTGAGGCCGCTCAACACGTTTGCGCGCGATCGCGATCCGATTGGCCAGCCCAGCACCGTTCACATTCTGAATCTCCAGCCCGGGATAGGCATTGCATTCCAGCACCTGGACCCCGGCGACCGCGTCAATCACCAGATCGACGCCAACATATCCCAGGTCGAGCGGGGCCGAGCAGCGGCGGGCGGCCGTCATCACATCATTCCAAAAGGGAATACGCTCCCCAATCAACCGCTCGCCGGTCGACGGGTGGATCTCGGTGGGTTTTCCTTTGAGCACCGCGCGGAAAATTTCGCCGCTGGAAAGATCGATGGCGGCGCCGATCGCGCCCTGATGCAAATTGGCACGCCCGCTCGATTCCTCGGTCGGCAGCCGTGTCATCGCCATCAGCGGACGGTCGCGGAAGCAGATGATGCGGATGTCGGGGAGGCCATAGGGCACCAGCCGCGCAACTTCGGGATGCGCGCGGATCAGCGGTTCGAACAGCGCGGCATCGCCGTCGCCGCCCTCCAGTGAAAATTCGCCCTCCTGTATGCGCGCAACATGCTGCCGCAACATGTCGAACGTCAGCAGCTCGCCGTTGAGCTGGCGCCAGCCATTGCTCTCGCGGCCCGATGCCAGCAGCACGCCCTGCCCTTGCGACCCGCGATTTGGTTTGACCGCGAAGGATTCGGGCAGCGCGGCAAAGTCGAACCCCATCAATTCGCTGGTGCTGCGGATCAGCGCCAAGGTGTTGGGCACCGGAACGCCAGCACTGGCCAACTTTGTTTTGGTTTCGAATTTCTGGTTGACCGTCTTGATCGCGCGGGGCGAGTTATATTTTTGGATCAACGCGTTGCGGCGGTTCATACCCAGGATGGCCATGTCAATTACTCCCGACGAGCTTGAAGCGTGAGATTTCTGAAAGTCGCAGCCCTTTATACCGTCCCAGCAGGATCATCAGGATCGCCGAGGCAAAGGGGATGCTGAGCGGATGCGCAGTCGCCAGTTCGACCAGGAGCGGCGCGGCGACGATAAACTGGATGACGGCCGCCACGAACAGCGTGACCAGCGTTTCGCGGAGCGCCTTGTGCGGACCGTCATTTTCCCAGCTGCTCCACCAGCGTTCGACGATCAGCGCGGTGACCACCACCGGAAAGGCGCTGGCGAGCAGAAACTCTTCAAAAGCAATGGCCAGCGCGCCAAGCCCGCCCACCACGATCGAAATTAGCGCCCCCAGAAATGCAACCCGCGACAATTCGAGCCATTTCAGCAGCGGCGCGCAGACCATGCCGATCAGGATCGCGCTCATCGAAATGGCCGGACCGAGCACTGGTCCCGATTGAAGGTAGGACATGGCGAGCAACATCGGCGTGAACAGGCCGAATGTCTTCCAGCCAAGGATCGACCGGACAAACACAACGATGGCTGCGCCAAATGGCAGCGACAGCATCAAATAGCTTTCGGGCAAGGCCCACCGATTGTCCGGATTGGCGATGACATGCGATGCGGCTTCGCTGGCCAGAACGTCTGGCTGACCGGCAAGGAACCAGATGAAGCCAGCCAGTGCGGCGCTCCCCACCGCCGTCGCCGCATAGGGCAGGCAGCGCTCGGTCAAGCTTAGCGAAGGTGCGGTGTCAGAAGACATAGCCGACCTCCAGCGTAAAACGGGTGCCGCTACGGTCGAATTGCGGGTCGGTCGATTGGCGCGCGATGTAGCGCGCATCGGCGGAAAGGCGCCACCGGCCGGGGCTGTAGGTGAGCGAAAGCTCGGGGCTCAGCACCCGATCGCGACGAAACCCTCCGCCGATCAGTGGGCGTCCGGCAAATTCAGTTTCGCTCCACGTTAGCGACGGGCGAAGCGACAGGTCGCGAGCGAGGGGGCGCTGATAGCTCGCCGAAGCGGTCCAGCGCTTGACGTCGCGGCGGTCGGTTGCCGATGCGATGCTTTCATAACGGCCGCGCAAAAATGCGTAGTGATTGGCGGCGAAGCGATGGCGATATTCGGCA
Source organism: Sphingopyxis sp. (assembly GCA_012035435.1). The sequence goes on from JAAUPH010000023.1 coordinate 12,982, forward strand.
TCGAAACGCGGGCCATTGCCGCGGCTTTGATCGAGATCGTCATAGCGACGCTCGCGCCACCGCGCGCCTAGCGACACCCGGCTTGCGGCGCCGAACGCCTGCTCAATCTCGCCGCCAACTTCCCATTCGTCGGCGCGAGAGGCTTCGGCGGTCAGAATATTGTCGCTGCGCTCGCCCAACAGGCGCAGCGTGGTGGCCGCACTGACGGTATAGGCGGCCTCCAACCGCGCTATGTTCTGCCAGCGGTCGGACCGGCCGTCCGAGAAATACTCCACACGGGTGGTCGCATTGCTCAGAGTGATTGTGGCATCGCCGCGCGTCAGCTTGACCGACGGGGCAATGCGCAAGGACATGAGGCTGCCGTCGACGATGTCATCATCGACCTGGCTGTTGCTGTTCGCGAGCATCGCCCGCGCGGTGACGACCAGTGCCGCGTCAATGCCGTCGCTGGTCTGTGCTTCGGCCGTATTGGCATAGGCTGGCGCCGCTGCACTCAGCAGCAAGGCAGCAAGCATCGGCGTCGCAACGCGACGTTTTGCGTGTGTGGGATACAAGATTTTTACTCCGCCTGTTCGATCCAGCCGCAGATGCTTTCGCCTCACCGCCGGGTTGCAGGGGAAACGGGACGAACCGAGCGATTATTCCGGGCGCTCAAAGTTTTTTTCAGTTCGTTGCACCTGCGGCCATCGCGGCGGCGTCGCGCCCCTTGCCGCGTTGCAGCATCGCTGGCAAAGGCTGACCATCATGCCATGGAAAAAACCTTTGAACCCGCCGCGATTGAAGCGAAATGGGCAGCATATTGGGAAGCGGAAGGGCTGTTCCGTCCGCACCGCCCGGATGCCGTGCCCTACACGATCGTCAATCCGCCGCCGAATGTCACCGGCGCGCTGCACATTGGCCATGCGCTCGACAATACGTTGCAGGATGTGTTGATCCGCTACGAGCGGCTGCGCGGCAAGGATGCGCTGTGGGTGGTCGGCATGGACCATGCCGGCATCGCGACGCAGATGGTCGTCGAACGGCAAATGGCCGAGGTTCAGGACAAGCGCACCAATTACTCCCGCGAGCAGTTCGTGCAAAAGGTGTGGGACTGGAAAGCGGAGAGCGGCGGCCAGATCACCGGCCAGCTGCGCCGCCTGGGCTGTTCGATGGATTGGGCCAATGAACGCTTCACGATGGACGACGGCATGAACCGCGCCGTCGCGAAAGTGTTTGTTGACCTGTATAATCAAGGCTTGCTCTACCGCGACAAGCGCCTCGTCAACTGGGATCCGAGGCTCAAGACCGCAATTTCAGACCTCGAAGTCGAGACGCAGGATATCAAAGGCGGCTTCTGGCACTTCCGCTATCCGCTTGCCGACGGCGTGACGCTGGACAGCGGTGCCGACCATATCGTCGTCGCCACCACCCGCCCCGAAACGATGCTCGCCGACATGGCGGTCGCGGTGAACGCCGCCGACCCGCGTTACCAAAGCGTGATCGGCAAGTTCGTCACCCTGCCCATCACCGGCCGCCGCGTGCCGATCATCGCCGACGACCATGCCGACCCCGAGCTGGGCAGCGGCGCGGTGAAGATCACGCCGGGACATGATTTCAACGATTTCGAGGTGGGCAAACGCGCCGGGTTCAAACCCGCCGACATGCTCAACATGTTTGATGGCGATGCGAATGTCGTGCAGACAGCGGATGGACGGATTCCGGACGAGTTTCTTGGCCTCCACCGTTTCCGCCGTGACGCCGCGGATGGCGCGCGCGAGGCGGTTGTCGCGCGGATGAAGGCGCTCGGCCTGCTCGTCCCGCACATCGACAAGGACGGCGTGGAGCATGACGCCGAACCCCGCACCATCGCCACCCCCTTTGGTGATCGCGGCGGCGTGGTCATCGAACCCTGGCTGACCGACCAATGGTATGTTGACGCCGCCACCCTCGCCCAGCCCGCGATCAAAGCGGTGCGCGACGGCGACATCAACATCGTGCCCAAGACATGGGAAAAGACATGGTTCAACTGGCTGGAAAATATCCAGCCCTGGTGCGTGTCTAGGCAATTGTGGTGGGGGCATCAGATTCCGGCCTGGTACGCCGACGACGGTCAATGCTTCGTCGCTGAAACCGAGGAAGCGGCCCGCGTGCTGGCCGGCGACGGTGTCACCCTGACCCGCGACCCCGACGTCCTCGACACTTGGTTCAGCTCGGCGCTGTGGCCCTTCGCGACGCTGGGGTGGCCGCAGGAAAATCCTCCCCCCTTGGGGGAGGTGGCAGCCGGAACGGCTGACGGTGGGGGAGCGACACTG
>JAAUPH010000024.1 GCA_012035435.1 Sphingopyxis sp.
ATGATGGCGTTCGTTGGCCAGTTGCGCACACTATCTGGCGGGAAACCGGTTGGCTTCAAACTCTGTATCGGGCAGCCATGGGAATTTATGGCAATCGTGAAAGCCATGCTAGAAAGCGGCATTGTTCCTGATTTTGTGGTCGTTGATGGTGGTGAAGGCGGCACGGGTGCCGCCCCTGTAGAATTCACCAACCGGATCGGCATGCCGATGCGCGAAGGGTTATTATTCGTGCACAATGTGCTAATCGGCGCTGGTCTTCGGGGCCGCATAAAAATTGGCGCTGCGGGGAAAATCATTAGCGCTTTCGATCTTGCGACTGTGCTAGCCATCGGGGCCGATTGGACAAATTCGGCGCGGGGCTATATGTTTGCCCTTGGCTGCATACAGTCGATGAATTGCCACACCAACCGCTGTCCGACCGGCGTGGCAACTCAAGACCAGTCACGCCAACGGGCCCTCGTCGTGCCGGACAAAGCCGAGCGGGTCGGGCAATTTCACGATCAGACCGTACGCGCCTTGGCTGACATGCTGGCGGCGGCAGGCTTATCCCATCCCGACGATCTGCGACCGCACCATGTGGCCCATAGGATCAGCCGCACTGAAGTTCGGCAATTTGATCAGATGCACGTCTTTCTAGAGCCTGGGGAGCTGTTGAACGGAGAATGTTCGCATCAATATTTCCATAAAAATTGGCAAATGGCTCATGCGACCAGTTTCAACCCGCAAAGTGTCGGTTAGTGTTGGATTGTTCCAGTGGCTGACCCTAAGAACATTTCGACCGTGCGATTTTTTCGGTTTTCATTTACCTACACGGTATTGTCAGGCTGTTGACTGTTCACTTCGGAATTCAGCAGCGATCGGCGCACCGGCGACAGGCGGTGATTGGAGAGGCATTTTAGGAGAATGAAACCACTAGGCGCGACGGGCGCATCGACGTCACCAAGACTGGCGTTCCAGCGCCAGCCGCGCCTGAGCGTTTGGCAGGCATTGGCCGTGCGCGCATTGATCGTGTTTGGCATGATCGGCATTGCGCTGGGCGGGCACTGGCTTGACCGGGGCGGATTGCGCGACAATGTCGATGGCGAGGTTTCGTTCGTCGATGTCGTCTATTTTACGGCCGTCACCGTTACCACTGTTGGTTATGGCGATATTGTGCCGATCACCGACCGCGCACGTATGTTCGATACGTTTGTCGTCACGCCGATCCGGATTTTTGTCTGGCTCATATTTCTCGGGACTGCTTACACGTTCGTGCTACAACATCAGTGGGAGCAATTCAAAACACGTATGACGAGACGAACACTTAAGGGGCATACTATAATATGCGGCTATGGCGCAGGCGGCGAACGGGCAGCGGCGGAGTTGCTGCGCATCGGACATTCGAGCGAGACGATTATCGCCATTGATCCGTCGCAGGAACGGATAGACGAGGCGACTGAACTCGGGTTGATCGGCCTCTTGGGCGACGCGCGTACCAATACCGTTCTCAAGGCAGCGCGAATCTCGACCGCCGCTGCACTTCTGGTGGCAACCAGCAAGGACGACGCGACGGCGCTGGTCGTGCTTTCTGCGCGGCAGTTGAACGCGCGTATCAAGATCAGTGCGACGGTTCGAGCGCTGGAAAATGAAAGTCTTCTTTATCAAGCGGGCGCAGACGTTGTGATTAACCCGGTAAGTCTGGGCGGACATCTTCTGGCGCGATCATCGGCTCACCATCACGCCGTCGATTATCTGCGCGATCTTGCTGCATCCGACGGGCGGGTGGTGCTTCGTGAACGAACGGCACTAACCGAAGAGCTAGGAACCCCGCTCAGAAGCATCGCAACGGGTGTTGGCCTGCGTATCCTTCGTTCCGGCAAGGCAATCGGATTCTGGGAAAACGCCGCAGAAGCGCTCATGCAGAATGACATTATCATCGAAGTCGTCAACGTGAACGGCACATCTCCGAAGTGATTGAGTTACCTTCTCCCCATGCCGCAGCGGCCATCGCGCTCACCGTTGCGATGTTTTATGGCTTTGCGTCGGGCCGATTGAAGATTGAAATCGTTTCGCTGCTGACGATCAGCGCGATTGCCCTTGGCCTTTATGCTTACCCGCTTCCCGGGCAAAGTCCGACAGACGGTCTCAAGCTCGCCTTCGGTGGTTTTGGCCATTACGCGCTCATTACAATTTGTGCGCTAATGGTTATGGGTCGTGGGTTGGTAACGACAGGCGCACTTGAACCTGCCGCGCGTCTGTTGACGAAGGTTTGGCGGATCAACCGGGTTTTGGGTCTTTTCACTACGCTACTAATGGCGATGTTCATGAGCATGATCGTGAACGATACGCCAGTCATTGTGCTGTTGCTACCAATCATGGTAGCGCTCTCTTCTAGTGGCGGATTGCCCGCATCGAAAACGCTCATCCCGATCAATGCGGCGGTCCTGATTGGCGGTATGGCGACGACCATAGGAACATCGACCAATTTGCTGGTTGTCTCAATCGCAACGGATCTGGGCATGCCTGCAATGAGTGTTTTCCATTTTACTCCAATCGTGCTTATGGCTGCGGTAGTTGCATTTCCCTTTATCTGGCTGGTGATGCCACGCTTACTACCCGACAATTCGGTTGAGACAGGGCACGAACCGCGCCGTTTCTATGCGCTGCTGCGGATCGGCAAGGAATCATCTGCATTGACAAAGCCAGTAGCTGAGCTTGCCGCACTTCTTCCTGCTGACGTAAAAATCGACGAATCTTCGGATGTGCAGATGGGCGATGCGCGCCGGATTGGTATCTTCGCGCCACATGCGTCGCTCGAAGAGGCCGCTCGGCTGCTGGGCGCAACCGCTGCGCCACACTGGCTGATCAATCGACTGAAAATGGAATATAGTAAGTCAGGCAATGATCTTGCCGTTGCCGAATTGTCGATCACGGCGGATTCTGACCTCGTCGGAAAGACCATAGAAACATCGGGCATTGCCGAACATCATGTTGCCGTTCTTGGTGTTTATGACGCAAGGCGGCCTTGGGATCGCAACGCCCAGCCGCAAGATGCGCAGACGCCACTTGGCGCTGGCGACATCATTCTGGCTTCGGGCACGATGCCCAATCTGCAAAATCTTGCACGTTCGCTCAATCTTTTGATCCTTGAAGGCGCCAAGGAAATGCCGCGCGAAGCCAAGGCCGGATTGGCGCTGGCGATCATGGTTGGGGCCGTTATCCCGGCCAGTCTGGGCATTATTCCAATTGCCATCTCTGCGCTTGGCGGGGCGATTGTCATGTTCCTCACCGGGTGTGTCAAATTTGATCGGGTCGGCAAAGCTTTGTCGGCCAAAGTAGTTGTGCTGGTTGCGGCGAGTATCGTTGTCGGTAAGATCATTCTGGATAGTGGGGCCGCCGAATGGCTGAGCCAGCTCCTGGCGATTGGTTTGCAATATTTGCCACCTGCTGGTGTTTTAGCGGCGATTATGCTTTTCGTAACTATCCTGACAAATTTCGCGTCGAATACGACCGCCGCCGCCGTCGGGACACCAATAGCTTTTAGCCTTGCCAAGCAACTTGGCATCCCTGTCGAGCCGCTGGTGCTGGCGGTGCTGTTTGGCTGCAACCTGTGCTATGCGACACCTGTAGCCTATCAGACCAACATGCTGATCATGTCAGCGGGCGATTATCGGTTCAAGGATTACACCAAGACCGGCATTCCGCTGGTGATTATTATGGTGGTTACTCTGTCGGCGCTCCTCGTGTGGCGATATCAACTTTAACGCAGGCTCCGAACGCAAAATAAAAAGGCGCCGAATATCATGATAATATCGGGAATGTTCCAGAGCTGGACGCGCTTCACCACTTATCTTGACAGTTGGGCGGTAAGCTGGGGACAGCACCGGACGTCCATGCTGGACATTGCCTCGACAGTGGTTGTTTTGATCGCTCTCTACATTGTCACACGTTTAGTGATGCGCTTTGCCTTGCGGCTTATCAAACGAACCGAACGGCTTGATGTCTCGCAAAAAGCTTTGCTACAAAAGCTTGCGGGTATCGGAATCGTTACGATTGCCACGATGATCGGTGTCGATCTGCTTGGCATCGACCTCACGGCCCTGGCTGTTTTCTCGGGCGCGTTGGGATTGGCAGTTGGCTTTGGTTTGCAAAAGACACTTGGCAACCTGATCGCCGGTTTGATCCTGTTGATGGACAAGTCGGTCAAGCCGGGGGATGTTATCGCAGTCGGCGATACTTTCGGCTCAATCAACAAGATTGGCATAAGGGCCGTTTCGGTCCTGACCCGCGATGGGAAAGAGCATCTGATCCCGAACGAACTGCTTATGACCGAGGCGGTCGAAAACTGGTCCTATTCGAGCAAGCATGTCCGGGTTCGCATTCCAGTGGGTGTGGCCTATTCTTGTGATCTTGCACTGGCGCAGCGCTTGATGATGGAGGCAGCTTCGCACCCCAGTCGTGTTTTGGCCGACCCTCAGCCAGTGGTCTGGCTGACGGGGTTTGGCGACAACTCAGTCGATCATGAAATCCGCATCTGGATCAGCGATCCCGAGGATGGCATCGGCAATGTTCAATCCGCAGTGCTCAACCGACTTTGGATATTGTTCAAAGAAAACGACATCGAAATTCCTTTCCCGCAGCGCGATGTGCACGTTCGAACATTGCCGGTCACACCGCAGCCAGCCGCTTCGCGTGATTGATGAGATCAGCGATCAGGCGTGTGTCTCCATCGCGTCGCCAGCAGACATAGGCGGGGTTGGGGATCACTGGCGCACCTTCAACAATGGTCAACAGTCCCGCCTCGGCCTTATCGCTGATTGTCCGGAGCGGCATGTAGCCGCTGCCTTTCTGATCGATCAGCCAGTCCGCTGTCATCAGTCCTAGATCCAGAACCAGGCCGGTCCCGCCAAAATAACCAAGGCGCGACGCAATTTCGCCATCGACCGCCTCCCCCCAATGAATACGAAAGTAATTTTCTGTCCATGACAATGACGGGTCGGCCGTAACAAGGACCAGCGCGTCGTCAAACAGCTCATCCGTTACAATGTCTTTGAGAAAAACAGGATTGTAGAGGAAGGCCATATCAATCAGACCGTCAGCAAGGTCGCGACTGAACCGCAGCGACGTGCCTGCGGTCGCCCGGATGGCCAGGTCACGGTGCATGGTGCGAATGTCATTCAGCCAAGTCAGTAGCAGGCTTGGCCATAGCGCAAATTGCCCACCGATTGCGATCGAATGTGTGTATTGCGGCGGCAGAGCAATGTCCTGTCGTCCTTCGTCCCAAGTGCGGACAATGGCTTGCGCCGGTTCCAGAAAGCGGCGCCCGGCGGCAGTCAGCGTGCAGCCACGTTTGTCGCGGTTAAACAAGCGGGCCGACAACTGATATTCCAGCGTCTTTATGCGTTCGGTGACCGCCGATGGACTTGCGTTCACACGGGCAGCAGCTCGCACGAAACTACCGGTCGTAGCAGCGGCAAGAAAGGTTCTAATGAACGCGATATCCATTTAAATTCCGATAATATGAATTTAAAACGTTGTAAATCCCGTTTTTAAGAATTGTTTCGGGTTGGTAATGAGGGGCATCAAACACAACGGAAGACAAAAGATGACATATTCAAGTTTCTTGGCGGCACTCAGCGCGTTGGCGTTGATGGCAAGTAGCGCTCCCCTTTCAGCACAGACCCAAACCGAAAATGCGACCATTGTTGTTACCGGTAAGCACAGAAACGTATGGGATAGCGGCAGGAAAATTGAGCGGCGGGGACTGGACCGTTTGGCGAAAGCCAACAAGCAAATAGCCGACTATCAGCGCGACGCATCGCGCGCGCAATCGCGGCGGGACGTAGCGGCGGATCGTGCAGACAGTGCGCGGCGCGAATTTGTTCAGATTGCAGCGACCCCGCTCAATGGTTTGACAGCGAGCGGCGCTGATAGCTGGAGCAAAGCAGTCTCCCGAATAGCCGCGAGATGGAAAGGGCATGAAGATTCGGTGCAAGGTGCATCGCGCGATTTTGACAAGGCCCAGAGCCGTTTGGCCAAAGCTGAAAATGCACGGGACGATGCGCAGAAACTCATCGACCAAGGACGGCAGTTGATGGCGCAGGCCGAGCTGAACAGCGTTCAGACCTCCGCCGCACGCTAGATTGGGAGTCGCCGGACCAACCAGGGCGGCGGCGCATTAGGCGCCATCCCATCGCCGGTCCTTTGGTTCACAGGCGTCACAAGCTGCGCCCCAGACGGGGCGCGCGAACCCGGCTTTCCGCCTCACCCCACCGATCAGGAGGGTCGGGTTCGCAATTCGCAGGCCTAGAACGCAATGGAGAAGTTGCCATGAGCAAATGCAGCAACGGAAATGTTACCTGCCCAAGCGAGTCAAAGCGGGAGCCGACGCGACATACACTCGCAGTCGCCGTTGGTTTACGCAGACTTTCAATAATGCAGTAGCCAAACACAGAAAAGTGCGACCCGAAGACGCGCGCACGCAAATGACCATGTCGGTGTCGCATAAAGCCAATGTCCCCAATTGCCAAAAGACCTATGGGTGGCATTGGGTCTTGGAGAATGCACGAAAGGGTCTTACGAGGGCAGAAAAGCAATTCGTGCTTGACGCAAATGTATTGCGGCAAGCGCGAGATGACTTTCACTTTCTGTCGCAGGCGGGCCGAACAACGGGTTCTAAAGACATTGGCCAGGGTTGAATCCTAGCGCGCCCGTATTGCCCTGTTCGAACTAGAAAGTGCGGTAGCCGGAGGCAAGGTGCCAAAGACTAGCACGCGAAAATAGAAAGGAAGCCCAGCCATGCTCAAACAACTGATCGAGCTTTTCAACTTAAGTCCTGAAGATGCAGAGCAAATCGACACGTTGGAAGCGGCAAGTCGTGGCCGGGCCATGGTTCAGAAAGCGAACCGCGCCTTGGCCTCTGCCGAGCGCCAGATCGCAAAGGCTGAGCAACAGCTCTGGAATGCCCAACTTTTGTGCCAGGGGCGATACCGTGACTATCTTCACGCACGTAAACAGCGTCCGACCAGTCGCAAAGCGGCAGGAGCGCTTGAGTATGTCGCACTTGTCCGCCTTGCCGCCGGGCGCTGGGAGGTCGCCGAACGCATGTGCAACAGGTGCCGCGAGAAGCTGGCTGCTGCTCGTGCCGCCAAACGAGAAGCCAAAGAACAGCAAAACAAGGCCACCACAATCGTGCGGCACGCCGAGCGCCAGCTCAACAAGGGCCAAAAAAGGAGATCGCGATGACCGAGTTCAATCAACCGCCTTCTGAACATGTGTCCTCACAAGCCTCCCAAGAATCGTCACCACTCACGCTTACGAACGGTCAGCGTTTCGGGATTTTGGGCGGCGCGATAACCCTAGGCCTTGGTCTGGGGCAGCTATTCTGGCCAGCGGCAACTGCGCTATTTGCGGGATTTGGTCCTAATCCAGCCACGCTCGCGCTTGGAATGAAGGGCGCAGTCCTGGGTCTGGTGGTCATAGCGACGATGTTTGTCGGCCATTCTCGAGCGCAGAGCGCTGTCGCGCTGCTTGCGACAGCCTTGTCTGCGGCAGAGGTCATCGCGCTGATCGTTTCCAGTGCCTTTCTGGCCTATTTGACAATCCATATCGCCATCCTTGCGCTCATGGGTATCGCGACCGCGCTGTTGGTCATCGGCAAGGGCAAGAGCGCAACGCGCTAATTTGAAATTGGGGGAGCAATCCGATGGAGAGTATCACTATTGCAATCACCGCATTGTTGAACGATCCGGTCGTCGTCAAGGTCGGCTATTTCGTTGTGAGCGCCGCGATCGCGGTCATTGTCGTGCGCGCGCTCCAGCTGGTCGCATCACGGTCTATTGCCGACTCAAATGCGCGCTATCGAGTCCGTAAATTCATCGGCTTTTTTGGCTATGTCATTGTCGCTTTAGTGCTGCTGAGCGCGTTTAGCGAAAAGATGGGGCAGCTGAGCGTCATCTTCGGTGTCGCAGGCGCAGGTATAGCATTCGCCTTGCAGGAAGTGATCGCATCGATTGCAGGCTGGATCGCGGTCTCGTTCGGCGGATTTTACCGACCGGGAGACAGAGTACAACTCGGCGGCATCAAAGGCGACGTCATTGATATCGGTATGCTTCGCACCACACTTATGGAAATTGGCGACTGGGTCGGCGGCGACATTTACAACGGCCGTATCGTGCGCGTTGCCAATAGCTTCGTTTTCAAGGAGCCAGTCTATAATTATTCAGGAGAGTTTAAATTTCTGTGGGACGAATTCAAATTGCCCGTGCGCATGACGTCAGATTGGCGTCTCGCGCAGCGGTTGATTGAAGAAGCGGTAACAAAGAATGTCGACGAATTCCTTGAAGACGCGCGCAAAAACTGGAAAGATCTCGTCGGAAAGTTCCTGATCGAGGAAGCGCGGGTCGCACCAATGGTGACCGTCATGATCACCGACAATTGGTACGAATTCACGGCGCGCTACGTCGTCAATTATCAAAGGCGCAGAATCACGAAGGATGCCATCATGCGCGATTTATTGATCGCATTCGACAATCATCGCGACAAGGTGGAATTTGGCAGTACGACCATCGAGCTCGTGGCTGTTCCCAAATTGTCAGTAAAATGAAGGTTTTTCCAGGGGGAATTTCATGACCGACACCGGTCCCAGTCCATTTGATGCTGCCGCAATCCTGATCGTTCTGGCTGCGGCACTCGGATACCTTAATCATCGGGTATTCAAGCTGCCATCGTCAGTCGGCTTGACTGTCATGGGGGCGGTCGCGTCGCTGCTGGTGATTGCGATCGACGCAATGATCCCGGGAAGTACTTTGGCACCAAGTGTTGAGGGATTCCTGACCGGTATCGATTTTCATGCGACGCTGATGGAGGGGATGCTATCCTTCCTGCTCTTCGCCGGCGCTCTCCACGTTGATTGGACAGAAATGCGTCGCGGGCGCTGGCCGATATTGGTGCTCAGCACGGTCGGCGTGCTCCTGTCCACGCTGATTGTTGGTTTCGGTTTTCAATTCCTGGCCATTGCGATGGGGACATCGGTTCCGTTGATCTGGTGCTTTGTTTTTGGCGCACTGATCAGCCCCACCGATCCGGTCGCGGTCATGGGTGTTCTCAAGCGTGCTGCTGTGCCGCCGACCTTACAGGCGACAGTCGCTGGCGAAAGCCTGTTCAACGACGGCGTCGGCGTCGTTGTTTTTGCCATCCTGCTGTCCATCGCGCTCGGCACCGAACCCTTTTCCATGGCTCGCGCGGCCACGGCCTTCTTTCAGGAAGCGGGCGGCGGAGTCTTGCTCGGGGTTGGAATTGGCTGGATCGCGTTTCGCGCCATGCGGAGCATTGACGACTATAATGTTGAAGTGATGATCAGTCTTGCGGTCGTTATGGGTGGCTATAGTCTGGCACATTTCATTCATGTCAGCGGGCCCGTAGCGATGGCCGTTGCGGGATTGGTGATAGGAAATGCCGCCGTTTCCCATGCAATGAGCGATATGACGCGCGACTATCTGCTGAAGTTTTGGGCGTTGATCGACGAAATTCTCAATGCCGTATTGTTTCTGCTGATCGGGCTGGAGGTCATTGCAATTTCTGCTGATTCAAGCCTGCTGCTGCTCGGCCTGGCTGCCATTCCTTTGGTCATCGTTGCGCGGATATTGGCGGTTGGCGCACCACTTTTTGCAATGCGTCCGATCCTCAACATGGGAAAACTTGCACTTCCCACTTTGGTTTGGGGCGGATTGCGAGGGGGCATCTCGGTTGCACTGGCGCTCTCGCTCCCCGAAGGGCCACTCCGCACGATCATATTGGCCGCCACCTATGTCATCGTCCTGTTCGCAGTCATCATTCAGGGAAGCAGCGTAGGATGGCTGATAGCCAGGCTTTCAAATAACAAGGAAACAACAGCATGATAGCTTCGATGTTCGATATAGATGGCATCAAAAGGCGACTTATTTACATGAGAGCGCGCGCTGCCCGTTACGTTCTGCTGCCCGATTTGGCAGGAGATGCCGGCAAAGAATTACGCGCGCAGGTCGAAGCGGACGGCGCCGCCACAACAGGCTATATGTTGATGTGCGGCCTTTCTGCGGGAATTGCAACGCTCGGGCTGTTGCAGGGATCGCCTGCCGTTGTGATTGGCGCGATGCTTGTGTCGCCTTTGATGTCACCGATTGTAGCGCTTGGCTTCGGCTTCGCATCAATTGACGGCAAACGAATTCGGCAAGCCGCCAAGGTTGTGATGATTGGTGCCGCTATCGGCATCATTACAGCAATATTGCTGACATGGCTCAGCCCTATCCGCAATGCGACGTCGGAAATCATAGCGCGCACCGAGCCGACGTTACTCGACCTGCTGGTCGCACTTCTGTCCGGTGTAGCGGGTGGTTATGCGATCGTCAAACGGATGGGTGGAACCGCAATCGGTGTCGCAATCGCGACCGCATTGATGCCACCGCTCGCGACGGTTGGCTACGGCCTCGCCACATTGCAAATGGAATTCGCCGGGGGGGCCCTTTTGCTGTTCCTGACCAACCTGGCGGCAATTGCCTTTGCTATCGCGACGGTCGCCAGATTGAGCGGTGCCGCCCGGCCGCTACACAATGTTGAAAAATCGCCGATGTATGTTTTGGGTGGCGTCGCTGCTTTCGTGGCGCTTGCCATGCCGCTCGGATTGACGCTGCTTCGTGTTTCGCATGAAGCGTCGGCTCGCGTTGCGACACGAGATATTCTCGAAGAAAAACTCGGCCTACGCAGCACAAGCGTTGCGCAGCTGGATGTATCCTGGCCACTTCGCGGTGATCCAAAGGTAGAAGCGGTCATTATCGCTCCTTCCTTCCGCACCGATGCGCAGGCGGTCGTTCAGCGCGCCTTGACCGAGCGTCTCGGCGTTACGGCCGAAGTCAACCTTCAGCAGGTCGTGGCCGCAGACTATACGTCGCAAACCCGCGCAATGGTGGATGCCGCAATGGAACGAACGGTTGCCGGTATTGCAAAAGACGTTCCTCCGTTTTCCGAAATCCGCACTGCCCTTGGAATCCCTGTCCAATCGATCTGGACCAACCGCGCCGAACGCATCGTTTACGTCGTTCCGGTCGCCGCCCCGGGGTGGACTTTGACCGATTATCGTGACATAGAAGCTGAAGCTGAAGCTGCGGCGAAAGCCGGAGGCTGGCAGGTGTCGATTGTTCCTCCGGTTCAGGCAAATCTTTCGATCCGTCAAACGGCGGAGTTCCGAGACGCCGATACCGAAATTGCAATATGGTCGATCCAGCACTGGGGCCTTAGCTCGGTGACCATAACTGTGCCGATTGGCAATGCCACACGCGAAGCAGCGCTGGCAGAGCTGGACCGGCTGATCGCGAGGTTCGGATCGGCACGGATTGCGGTGCAGGGCCGCGTCGATGCCAGCCAAAACCAAGCAGCCACAATATCCCTGTTTGGTCCAAGCCCATCGCAACGTCGCACACAGAAAGCTGCGACGACCGAGGCTGAATAGCGTGCTCCCCCAATGACCAGCAATGGGCGGTTAAAGCTTGCTCACACGCTGGGATAACAGAAAGGACTATCATGATTACCCCAATGCCCCTCCCATTCCCACGTGATGCGATCGTACCGCAGATGTCGCTTGAGACGTTCGAATATCATTACGACCGACATTTCATGGCGTATGTGAACAAAACCAATGATCTTGCAGCTGAGTTGCCCGGCACGCTCGAAGACATCATCCGCAACGCCTATCAGCACAACACTGCGCTGTTTCAGGCCGCGGGTCAGGCTTGGAACCATGCCTTTTTCTGGATGTCGTTGTCACCCCAACAGGGCAGCGCACCCTCAGGCCGCCTTGCCCAAGCGATTGCACGGGATTTCGGCGATTTCGGTGCGTTTTGCGACAAATTCGCGAAAGTGGGCGCTGGACAGTTCGGATCCGGATGGTGCTGGCTGCTCGCCGACGCTTCAGGCATGTTGTCCTTGGCGACAACCCACGACGCCACGCCGGTATGGATCGACAAGGATTTAACAGCGCTGCTGGTGTGCGACGTCTGGGAACACGCCTACTATATCGACTGGCGCAATGATCGTGGCGGGTTCCTCACGGCATTTATCACCGAACGCGCAAATTGGGACTTTGCAGCACAGCAATATGATGCGGCGGTCAGTGGAAGCGGGCAATGGAGTTATCCGCAATGATGCTCAAACGCCCTTCCGCCCTCCGTCAATTCCTGAAATCCGAGGCGGTCGGCGGTGTCATATTGATGGCCTTCGCAGCGCTCGCGCTGGTTGCCGCGAATAGCGGGTTTGCCGGAAACTACGCGGAGTTCAAGGCGCTCAGCACTGGTCTGGTCTTGAGCGAGAAGCTCGGGCCCATGACTGTCAAATTGTGGATTAACGATGGCCTCATGGCGATCTTCTTCCTCCTGGTCGGACTCGAAGTGAAGCGTGAATTCGCAGATGGCCGTCTGGCGTCTTGGCAGGATCGCCGCTTGCCGATGATCGCCGCACTTGCCGGTCTGGCTGTTCCCGCCCTGATCTATCTGGTTCTGGTCGGCGGCGATCCCGGGCTGACAAGGGGGTGGGCCATTCCCGCCGCGACCGATATCGCCTTTGCCGTAGGAGTCTTGGCGCTGCTCGGTAAACACGCCCCCTCCGCGATCAAATTGCTCCTCGTGACCATTGCCATCATCGATGATATCGCGGCTGTTACGATCATTGCGTTTTTTTATACCGCAAAACTCAATCTCGTCGCTTTGGCAGCGATGGCCCTATTGCTGGTCGTTGGCATCGTGATGAATCGCATGGGCGTGAAGCGCCTCTCGGCCTATTTGCTGCTTGGCCTCGCGCTCTGGCTGGCGACCCTGATGTCGGGCGTGCATGCCACGATTGCGGGGGTCTTGCTCGCGATTCTGATCCCGTTCGAGCGCACAAAAGGATCGCCGGATTCGGCCACATCTCCGTTGCACATCCTCGAAAATGCACTGCACGCGCCCGTCGCTTTCTTGATTGTGCCATTGTTCGGCTTCGTTAATGCAGGCGTTGCATTCAGCGACCTTGGCGGATTGATGACTCCCTTGGGTCTGGCAATTTCGCTCGGACTCTTTCTGGGCAAACAAGTCGGCATTTTCTCTGCGATCTGGCTCGCCGTGAAATCGGGTTTATGCCGAAAACCTGCCGCCACTTGGCCGCAAATTTACGGTATGTCGGTGTTGTGCGGGATCGGCTTTACGATGAGCCTATTCATCGGCGATCTTGCGTTCGATGACGCTGCCAGTCTTGATATCGTCAAACAGGCGGTGCTCGCCGGTTCGCTATTCTCCGCTGCCACGGGCTATGCTGTTCTTGCTTGGGCATCAGGCTTGAGCGCTCGCAAGGCCCCGATCATCAGCTCGCAGAATTGAACTTGTCGATTAGACAAGTCGTCGAAGGCGGGGCGTGCTAGGTGGGTTTAGCAGCGCGACATTCAGGTCGAGTTGCCGCGCACGCGCGGTGGAGGTTATCTGCTGGCCAATGCTGTCCGCGCTACGGTGTCGAGCAAAACGCCGCCAAACTTGCTTTGAAAACAATATCCTTGGCACTGAGCAATCCTCACCATGACCTCGGATTGTCTACAATCGGGGTAAACGCCTTGGTACCACCGATGATTGAATGATGGCCGTGTCGGTGGATGCGAAAGATAAAAAACGATCGACCACGGTTTCAAGAGCTTGCACGTCGCAAACGACTATTCGCGCGAGAAAGCAATCTTCGCCCGTGATGTGATCTGCTTCGACAACTTCAAGTGTATCGAAAAGCAATTGCGCTACTCGTTTTACTTCGCCAGGTCTGGCGTGCATCCGGACAAATGCAGTGATACCAAGACCGAAGACATTCGGATCGACCAGCACCGTGTAACCCCGGATCGCACCTGCATCCTCCAGCTTGTGAATCCGCTCGGTTACGCTGGGGCTGGACATTCCGATCTTGTCGGCAAGCTCGCGGATCGTCATGCGGCCATCTTCGTTCAGCGCCGCAATTATATCTCGATCAATCGTATCGAGGTGCCGGGTTACGTATCGGCTTCGGTTCATTGTCTGCCCCTAGCTGGATGACACCAGCGGGGCCTTGTGATTGCGAAGGCAGATGTTCGATTTTGCTGAAGTGCTGTGGGCAGAGGGGCTGTACCGTCACTTTGACAACCGGCGACAGTTGGCATCCTATGCTGGTCTGACGCCAACTCCGTGGCAAAGCGGGTCGGTCAGTCACGATCAGGGCGTGTCCAAGGCTGGTAATCCACGTCTGCGCACGACGATGGTGCAGCTATCATGGTTCTGGTTGTTGCATCAGCCAGACTCGGCGTTATCGCGCTGGTTCCATGAACGGGTCAAGCTCGACGGCGGGCGTCGCAAGAAACCTGCCATCATCGCTCTGGCCCGAAAGCTTCTGATCGCGCTGTGGAAATATGTGCGCGAAGGGCTTGTCATCGAGGGAGCCGTGATGAGCAAACCATAGAAAATCTAAAACTTCTTCCATTGGCCGGTGTTGATCAAATCCGGCTGATCCAGGGTAGGCGAACCTCCCACCCACATGGCTTCAAATGCCGTCGGAGAGAATGGTCCCGTCTTCCCTGAGCCCGACCCGACGAACGCGGGGTCTTGGTGCGGCCATTATGAATGGCGACCGTATGTGAGGTTGGACTGGCAGGAACTGCCATGCCGTTGTGATGGGCTCAGACCTTGGATAAATTTTGAAAGGCCACGGCGATGCAAAGCAGAAGTTGACTTCTACTTCTCCATGTGAGGGGGGTGGGCGGCAAAGAGCGACCAAGAGGCCCGCCGGGATCAGGCGCACCTGTAAGGCTGTAACGGAGTGAAAGACCCGGAACGGGTTGCGCCTTAGCGCGGCGGGCCTAGCCGGAAGCGCCGCCCATCCCCCTCTTCGGGGTCGGCCACAGAAACGCCGGCGCATCCGCGCCGTCACCAGATCAGTTGAAGATCATCGAGCGATATTCGCCGCGTAGCGGCCGAACAGGAAACGGCACCCTTGCACGGTG
>JAAUPH010000025.1 GCA_012035435.1 Sphingopyxis sp.
TCTGGCCGCCGCTGGCACCGGGATCACGGCGGAGGTTGCGCGCGAGCGGATGATCATGACCTATGAAAACATGCCCTACCGTCCGGTTCTGGTCGAATCGCTGCGCCTCTATGTCGCGGCGTTATCCGCATATGACAGCCCCAGCCTGGTCCACTGCGTGGCGGGCAAGGATCGCACCGGCTTTGCTGTCGCGCTCGTCCACCGCCTGCTCGGGGTGCATGAGGATGATGTGATGGCCGATTATCTGCTCACCAATGTTGCTGGCAAAATTGACGAACGGGTGGCGCAGGGCGCCGACGTCATTCGCGCCCGCTATGGCGGCGAGATTAAGGATGATGCGATCCGCACATTGATGATGGTTGGCCCGGCCTATCTCGACGCCGCATTTGCCGCGATCCGCGAACGTCACGGCACATTGGCGCAATATGCCGAGGATGTGCTGGGGATGACCCCCGAAATGCAAGACGGGCTGCGCGACCGGCTAGTGGAATAGCGACCAAATCTTCATTGTCCAACGCCCGTCTGCCCTTAGCTTGTCGAAGCTGAAAGCGAAAGGACAGCCCTTCGACCAGCTCAGGGCGAACGCGATTGGTCGGCAGGGGTGCCGCTCAATCCCCGCCCTTCACCACTGCCCCGCCCTTGATAACAACATCGACACTTTCCAGTTCGCGCACGTCGGCCAAAGGATTGCCATCCACCGCGATGATATCGGCAAAGCGCCCCACCGCAATCGCCCCGACATCAGCTTCACGCCCAAGCGCCTGAGCGGCGTTGCGGGTCGCCGCCTGGATCGCTTCGATCGGGGTCATGCCATATTCGACCATGACCCGAAATTGCTTGCCGACCTCACCATGTGGCATCACCCCGGCGTCGCTGGCGAACACCATACGCACGCCTGCCTTGTGGGCTTTGCGGAAGTTATCGCGCTGGATCTGGGCAACTTCTCTATCTTTGCGCAGATTATCCTCTAGCACGCCGTTCTTCGCACCCTCCGCCTGCGTATATTCGGTGTTGTAGATATCCATCGAGAACCAGACTGGCCGCGCCCGCGCGACCGCCAACTTGATCCCTTCGTCATCAACCAGGCTGGCATGTTCGATTGTATCGATCCCTGCAGCAATCGCGGCACGTATACCGCTTGCACCATGGGCATGAGCAGCCGTGCGGATGCCCCACTGCTGCGCCTCATCGGCAATGGCCTTCAGTTCGGCGACGCTCAACTGTTGCTGGCCGGGCTCGGTGTTGCGAGAGAAAACTCCGCCCGTTGCGCACACCTTGATCACCTCGGCACCGAATTTCCGCTGTCGACGGACCTGATGTTTGAGCTCATCGGGGGTGTCGCCAATCCCCTCTTCCTTACGCGGTTTTTCGAGGCTGGGCGGGAGGAAGGTGGAATCGCAGTGCCCTCCAGTCGCGCCCAGCGCGTATCCGGCGGGCACGATGCGCGGACCGACGGTATAGCCATTGTCGATGGCTTGTTTCAGCCCAATGTCGTTGCGATTGCCTGACCCAACGTTGCGGATGGTCGTGAACCCCGCGTCGAGCATCGCGCGCGCATTGCCGACGGCGGTCATGCCCCAGAAACTGTCAGTAAACTCCAGCCCGCGATACCCGCCAATGTCCGACGGACTGTCGAGATGCACATGCATATCGATCAGCCCGGGCACGATCGTTTTGCCGCTGAGGTTCACATGCGTCACGTTGCCCCCCCACCGCACCGTGCGGGCATCAGCGATGTTGGTGATACGACCATCTTCGCCCACAAAGATCGCCGGGTTGTCGACCATCTTGCCGGTCAGCACGTCAATCATGCGGTCGGCGGTGATGACCGTCTCACGCGGGGCATCCTGAGCTGCGAGCGGGGCCCCGCTGGCAGCCACCGCAGCAACCGCACTGACCCGCAGAAAACTGCGCAACTTCAAACTGAATCGCATATTCCATCCCCTGCCCCGCAAAGCATGTTGCAACATGGCAAATCGCAACAGTGTAGGACAGCGGAAAAAATCATGCGCGCGGGATAACGCTACATGTGCAGCATCTTGCCATAGGCGCCCAGAACGCTCTCATGCATCATTTCGCTCAGCGTTGGGTGCGGGAAGACGGTGTGCATGAAATCGGCCTCGACCAGTTCGGCGGTCTTGCCGATGGTGTAGCCTTGGATCAGTTCGGTCACCTCCGCGCCCACCATATGCGCACCCAGCAGCTCGCCGGTTTTGGCGTCAAAGATGGTCTTGATAAACCCGTCGGCCTCGCCGAGCGCGATGGCTTTGCCGTTGCCGATGAAGGGGAAATTGCCGACCTTGACGTCATAACCCGCCTCTTTGGCCTTGGCCTCAGTCAACCCGACGCTGGCGACCTGCGGGTGGCAATAGGTACATCCGGGGATGTTGCGCGGGTCCATCGCATGCGGATGGCCGCCCGCAATGGCTTCGGCCGCGATCACGCCCTCATGGCTGGCCTTGTGGGCGAGCCAGGGCGGCGCGGTGATGTCGCCGATGGCCCACAGGCCGGGCACATTGGTACGGCACATCGGATCAGTTTTCAGGAAACCACGATCCATCGCCACGCCCAGCGCCTCCAGCCCGATGTTCTCGGTGTTGGGCACAATGCCGATAGCGACAATGCAATGGCTATACTCTGACGCGGCGACCTTGCCGTCCCTGCCCTTGATGCTGGCCGCCACGCCTGTGGCGGTCGCTTTAAGGCTTTCAACGCCCGCCCCGGTCATGATCGTCATGCCCTGCTTGGTCAGCGACTTTTCGAGGAACACTGACACGTCGGCATCCTCGACGGGTACGATGCGGTCGAGCATTTCGACGACGGTAACGTCCGCGCCCATGTCATTGTAGAAGCTTGCAAATTCAATACCGATCGCGCCCGAACCGATCACCAGCAGATTGGTCGGCATCGCGGGCGGCACCATCGCGTGGCGATAGGTCCAGATGCGCTGGCCGTCAGCAGGCGCAAAGGGCAGATCGCGGGCGCGGGCGCCGGTGGCGAGGATGATGTTTTTGGCGGTGAGTTCTTCCGTCTTGCCATCTTTGGTGACGGTCAATCTGTTGGCAGCAGTGAGCTTGCCCTCACCCATGTGAACCGCGATCTTGTTCTTCTTCATCAGGTGGGTAACGCCCTGGTTCAGCTGCTTCGCCACCCCGCGCGACCGTTTCACCACCGCATCAATATCCGCTGATATTTCAGCGGCTTTCAGGCCATAGCTGCCAGCATGCTGCATGTAGTGATAAATTTCGGCTGACCGCAGCAATGCCTTGGTAGGGATGCAACCCCAGTTCAGACAGATGCCGCCGAGGTTTTCACGCTCGACAATTGCGGTCTTAAGTCCAAGCTGGCTCGCGCGGATCGCCGCGACATAGCCACCGGGGCCGGAACCAAGGACGATGAGGTCGTAGTTACTCACTTACTGGCCTTTCTTCTCGGCGGACGTTGCCGCCTGCTTTTCAAGCATAACTTTTTGCACCGGCTTGCCAAATGCGAGCACGATGAGCAACGGCACGGCCCCGACAATGAACCATGCTCGGCCGACATTGCGGAGATTGGCTGGTGCGGTGCGGTGGCGCAGAGTCCAGCCTAGCGGAAATGCGATCAGGCCCCACAATGGGACCAGCCATAGCCACCAAGCCAGATCGTGGAGCGGTATCCCCAGCGCCAATGCAGCCACCGAAGCCAAGACGCCGACCACCCCGCCCACCATCAGGCCAAGCGCGGACACGGACTCCACGGCCCCCGGCTTGGCGGGGGCGGCATCGTTCACGCCACCAGCCCCAGCGGGCTTTCCACCAGCGCCTTGAACGCCGCCATCAGTTGCGCACCATCGGCGCCGTCGATGGCGCGGTGGTCGAAGCTGCCAGTGGCCGACATGATCGTCGCGATCTGCAGCGCATCGTCGATCACATAGGGGCGCTTTTCACCCGCGCCGATGGCCATGATCATGCCCTGCGGCGGGTTGATGACGGCTTCAAACTGTTTGATGCCAAACATGCCCATGTTCGACAGACTTGCAGTGCCGCCTTGATATTCATGGGGTTGCAGCTTGCCTTCCTTGGCGCGGCCCGCCAACTCCTTAATCTCGGCCGAAATGGCGCTGACGGCCTTGCTGCCCGCATCGACGATGATGGGCGTGATGAGGCCCGCAGGCACGCTCACCGCCACGCTGATGTCCGCGCGGCTGTAGCTGATCAGCGTATCGCCCGCGAAGCTGACATTGCATTTTGGCACCGCAATCAAGGCCTTGGCGAGCGCTTTGATCAGGAGGTCGTTGACTGAGAGTTTCACGCCGGTTGGCTCAAGCGCCGCATTAAGCTCGCCGCGCAGCTTCAGCAGTTTGTCGAGCTGGATATCAACCGTGAGGTAAATATGCGGGATCGTCTGCTTCGCCTCGGTCAGGCGGCGGGCAATCGTCTTGCGCATGTTCGACAGTTTTTCCGCCGTGTGCGGGATGTCGGTGGTGAATGGAGTTGCGGGCGCGGTAGGCGTGGGCGGGGCCGAGGCTGTCGCGGCGACAACGGCTTCCCGCACGGAGGTTGCGGGTGCAGAGCCTGCTGCCTCAACATCGGCTTTCACGATGCGGCCACCAGGGCCGGTACCGGTCAGCGCGGCCAGATCGACACCATTGTTGGCGGCAATGCGCTTGGCGAGCGGGCTGGCTTTCACTCTTTCTACTGCACCCGCCTGCCTTGAACTCGTCGAAGCGCCGTTCTTCTCTGCTCCATTGCTCGAAGCGGAGGGCGGTCCTTCGACAAGCTCAGGACGGGCGGGGGTGGAACTGGGCACCGGGACGGGCTCGATCTTTGGCGGCTCCTTCACGGTCACGCCGCCCTCACCGATCACCGCGATCACCGTGCCGACCTTCACATTGTCGGTGCCCTCGGCGACCAAAATCTTGCCGATCACACCCTCGTCGACGGCTTCGAATTCCATGGTGGCCTTGTCGGTCTCGATCTCAGCCAAAAGGTCGCCGGATTTGACCGTATCGCCTTCTTTCACCATCCATTTGGCAAGCGTTCCTTCCTCCATCGTCGGGGACAGGGCGGGCATTTTGATTTCGATTCCCATGAAGGCGCTCAATTCCTGTTGCAGCATGGCTGGCCGTAGCGGCACTGCGTTGTTCCTCGCCATAAGCGCGTCGCGGGTCAAGGGGGGACCGCGATATGCTTGCCATTCATACGAATGTAGCGCAGTATTTTTGCGGTTCTGGTGGAGGGGCGGGCGGACATGCGGACGTATCTGGTGGTGATTGATGACAGTCCGGAAGCCACCGTGGCGCTGCGTTTTGCCGCGCGGCGGGCGGCGCGGACCGATGGCCATGTCACCGTGCTCGCGATCGTTCCGCCAACCGACTTCCTTGCCTTTGGCGGCGTTCAAGCCACGATCGAAGCCGAAGCGCGCGAGCATGCCGAGGAACTGGTCGCTGCCGGGGCCGATGCTGTGGCGAGCGAAGCCGGGATAACGCCGACCATCATGGTCATATCGGGCCAACCCGTTGATGTAGTGACCAAGCTTCTCGCCGAACGGCGCGAAGTCTCCGCGCTGGTGTTGGGTGCCGCCGCGCATGGCCCGCCGGGACCACTCGTCACCCACTTCACCGGCGCAGATTGCGGATCGCTGCCCTGCCCCGTGATGATTGTGCCGGGGGCGCTGGATCTGGAGCGATTGGAAGCGCTGAGTTAGGTCGGAGCCTCAACCGTACCGCTTTTGCCTTTGTGCTTGATATTGCTCGGTCGCCCGCGTTTGCCGACCATATGCCCTGCCCCATCGCGGCGTGCAGGTTTCCGGCCATCGCGGCGCACCGGCCCCGGGCCCGGCTCACTATCGGGCAAGGCGAAACGCAGCGCGCCGCTAATGGGATTGGCATCAACCAGCCGCAGTTCCAGCCGCTGACCAACACCATAGCTGACCTTGCCATGCTCGCTATCGAGCGAGCGCGCCGCCTCGTCATAGAAAAAGCGCTCGCTGCCCAGCGTCGAAACCGGCACTAGCCCGTCCCCGCCCAGCCCCTCGACCGTTGCGAAAAAGCCGAAAGGCTGCACGCCGGTGATCCGCGCGGGCAGGATTTCACCCACCTTCCCCGACAACCAGGCCGCTACATAGCGATCGATCGTCTCGCGTTCAGCTTCCATCGCGCGGCGTTCCAGCGCGCTGATCGCTTCGCCGATACGCGACAGGCTCTTGCCGTCGGCCTCGCCCAGTCCGGTGCGGGGCGGTAGGCCCTTCGCCTTTCCGGGCAACTCCAGCCCATAGGCGTCGACCAGCGCACGGTGCACGATCAGGTCGGCATAGCGGCGGATTGGTGAGGTAAAATGCGCATAGCTACCCAGCGCCAACCCGAAATGCCCGGCGTTGGCGGGGCCATAATATGCCTGTGTCTGGCTGCGCAAGATTGCTGTCATGATTTCGTCCAGCCGGTCATCACCCGAAAAACCGTCGATAAGCCGATTGAAAGTCGCTGGCGTCACAACCTGTCCCAGCGCGAAATTCTGGCCGAAGTTCGCCAGATAATCTTTCAGGCTGACCAGTTTTTCTCGGCTCGGCGGTTCATGGATCCGATACATGACCGAGGATTTCTTGGCCTCCAGCGCTTTCGCCGCCGCGACGTTTGCCGCGATCATATAATCCTCAATCAACCGATGTGCGTCGAGACGCTCGCGCACCCGGATTTCGGCGATATTGCCGAGGTCATCAAGGATGACCTGCCGCTCGGGCAATTCAAGCGCAAGCGGACTGCGCCCATCGCGCGCCTTGGCGAGCAGACGCCAGCAATCCCAAAGGTTGGTGAGCGCGGGCAATATGTCCCCTCCCGCACCCGGAAGCTGAGTTTTGCCATCAATCATCGCCTGCGCGGCTTCATAGGCGATATTTGCGCGCAATCGCACCAGCGCCCGGGCGAAACGCCATGACGTCACTTTGCCGTGCCGGTCGATCACAAGGTGACAGGCCATGGCGGCGCGATCCTCGCCGGCCTTCAGCGAGCAAACGCCCGCAGACAACTCCTCAGGCAGCATCGGCACAACGCGGTCCGGGAAATAAACGCTGTTGCCCCGTCGCCGCGCTTCGCGATCCAGCGCGCCTCCATCGCGGACATAATAGCTGACATCGGCGATAGCGACGATGGCGCGGAAGCCGCCCTTGTTGGTCGCATCTTCGTCAGGCGCGGCCCACACAGCATCGTCATGGTCCCGCGCATCGGCTGGGTCGATCGCGACAATAGGCAAGTCTCGCAAATCCTCGCGGCCTTCAGTCGTGAGCGGCAGCTTGGCGGCAACATGTGCCTCGGCCACGGTCTCGCCTGCAAAAACATGCGGAATGTCATGCTTGCTGATCGCAATCAGGCTGAGCGCGCGCGGGGCAAAGGGATCCCCCAGCCGCTCAATAACCTTCGCACGCACGCCCGCACCTCTTCCGTCCAATTCGGCGCGGACAAGCTCGCCGACGTCCGCATCGCCAAGATCGGCAAGCACAAAGTCATGGCGTGCGCGCTTGTCCGTAGGGCGCAGCCACAGCATTTCCTTGCCGCCCGGCCCCGTGTCGCGGACGATCACGCCAATGACGCTTTCACCCGCCGCCTGCAGCTTTTTCATGGGATGCGCGACATGACCCGCGCCGCGCTCCTCCGTGCGCGCCAAGATGCGGTCGCCGACGCCAAGCGCCCCCTTGCGGCCCTTTTCCAGAACGCGCAGCCGCGGCGGCGGCGTAGCGGCCTCCCAATGTTCGGGCACAGCATAGACCGCGTCACCTTCAACCGCGACAATCCGAAGCACCGTGACCTTGGGCAGGCCGCCATGTTTGTGGAACGCACGGCCAGGGGCAAGGTCGACCAGACCTTCGTCGGTCATGTCCTTCAGCAGCGCCTTGAGCGCGATCTTGTCATTGCCGCGGATCGTAAAATGCTTGGCAATCTCCCGCTTACCCGCGGGCTGATCGGATGCCTCGATGAAGGCGAGAATATCGTCTCGGCTGGGCAAGCCATCGGGTTGCGGGCGCGGCGACCGCGCCAATTTAATACGCCCGCCCGACAAGGATCCGTTCAACCGCGGGCTCTCCCGTGAAGATGCAGGTGCCGTCGGCAGGGGCGGCGTCCACCGGCACATTGCGCATGGTCAGCTTCAGGGCTTTCAACTGCTCGACCACCTTGTCGAGCGCTGGGCCGGTTGGCCGCGACCATTGAACCTCTGCCCAGCCAATAAACTTGTCATCATTGCCAAAGTGCGCAGCGATATCAACGACGTTGCGGGCGATATTACTGTTCAGCCGACCCCGCGCCTCAGCGAACAGGTTGCGCTCGACCGATTCAAGCGCAGCGCCCGCCCAACTCGTAAAATCACTGCGCAGCTGAAAATCCGTCGCGAGCTTGCCGTCATCCTTGTATAGCCGGTCGCGGCGCAGCACGGCGACCTTGCCCTCAGCAATATCGCGCGGGCCGACTTCGATGATCAGTGGCGCACCCTTTTTGACCCAGCTCCAGCGCTTGTTCGAGGCCTTGGCGGCCTTGGTGTCGAGGAGAACGCGCAGCGGCTCCCCGAACGCGCGCTCGGCCAACAATTCCGCGCGCAGGCTGCGACAATAGTCGAGCACCGCAGCATCCTCGTCCGTATCGCGGAGCATAGGGATGATCACGATCTGATGCGGCGCAATCTGCGGCGGGCAGCGCAGGCCATCGTCATCGCCGTGCGTCATAATGACACCGCCGATCATCCGCGTCGACACACCCCAGCTGGTCGTATGCGCAAATTGTTGACCGCCGTCACGGTCCTGATATTTGATGCCAGACGCTTCGGCAAAGCCCGTGCCCAGATAGTGCGACGTCCCTGCCTGCAACGCTTTGCCGTCCTGCATCATCGCCTCGATGCTAAACGTTGCAACAGCGCCCGGAAAGCGCTCGTTCTCAGGCTTCTCCCCCGCAATCACAGGCATCGCCAGCGGCCCTTCGGAAAAGGCGCGGTACATTTCGAGCGCGCGCAGAGTTTCCGCCATTGCATCATCGCGATCGGCATGCGCGGTATGGCCTTCTTGCCACAGAAACTCCGACGTCCGCAGGAACATGCGGGTGCGCATTTCCCAGCGCACTACGTTGGCCCATTGATTGACCATCAACGGCAAATCGCGCCAGGACTGCACCCAGCGGCTCATCGCCGCGCCGATCACCGTCTCAGACGTCGGCCGCACGACCAGCGGTTCTTCCAGCTTCGAACCAGGATCGGGGATCAGCTTGCCGTTGCCGTCCGCGACCAGCCGGTGGTGCGTGACCACCGCCATTTCCTTCGCGAAACCATCGACATGATCGGCTTCCTTCTCAAAGAAAGACAGCGGAATAAACAGGGGAAAGTAGCAGTTGTCGACGCCTGCCGCCTTGATCTCCGCGTCGAGAAGCTTCTGGATGCGTTCCCACATGCCATAGCCCCATGGGCGGATGACCATGCAGCCGCGCACGCCGCTCTCTTCGGCCAGGTCAGCCTCAGCGATGACCTCCTGATACCAGGCGGCAAAATTCTGTTGGCGGGTGACGGACAGCGCATGTTTCATAAGCCCGCGCCCTAGCGGCTGGGGCGCGGCGGGACAAGAGCCGCGGCCAGTCTAGGCTTTGAGCTGGGCCTTGAGTTTCGCTACCTCGTCCTTCAGCGCGGCAATCTCTTCCCTAAGCGCAGTGATTTCGCCATCGCGGGCCTTGTCGCCGGGCCGCAAGGGCATCAACGCGCCGGCGGCCTGCGTGAACATTTCCATATTGCGCTTGGCCAGCTCCGCCAGCGGATTGCTGCCCAGCGCACCTTCGACCACCGAACGAAACTGCTGCTGGTTCTTGCGAAAGGCGTTCATTGACGCCTCCAGATATTGCGGGACTGCGGCCTGCATATTGTCGCCGTACATACCGATCAGCTGGCGCAGGAAATTGACGGGCAGCAACGTGCTCCCGCGCGTTTCTTCTTCCATGATGATCTGGGTCAGGACGCTGTGGGTGATGTCCTCGTCGCTCTTGGCATCGACGACGCGAAACTCGCGGCCTTCGCGAACCATCGCTCCCAAATCGTCCAGCGTGATGTAGGCGCTACGCTCAGTGTCATACAGACGGCGGTTGGCGTATTTCTTGATGACGACCGCCTCGTCGGGCGAACGGGTACGCGTGCGGGCCATGGGCGACTCCAAAATCAGCTCAGCGGCAATAGCGCTTCAAGGCCCGAGCCTACGCCGATGTTTGGTGCGGCGCAACATCGGCGGGTGCGCCATAAACGGATAAGCGCCCGCAATTTTGTTGCACATTTATCACAATCCCAGATGCATCACATCTTTGCGGCAGAAAAGTTTCAGCAGCTACTTGTGTGACAGATTAAAATTGGCTTTGGTGCGATGATGTGCCGCATCCTAAAACGGGTCGGCATGCCAACCGGGGAGTTTATAATGAGCAAGTCGCACCTGTTTTTGGGTGCTGCTGCCTTTGCAGTAGCAATTTCTGTTAGCCAGCCCGTTTTCGCACAAGACGCCGCACCCGCCGCGCCTGAAGCCGAATGCGTTGACGATAATAACAATGGCGTATGCGACGCCGACGAAACCGCTGGACGGCAAATCGTCGTCACGGGATCGCGTATCGCGCGCCCGACGCTCGATTCGCCGACTCCCCTGACATCGGTCAGTGTTGGCGAGCTGACGGATGATGGCAGCGTGTCGCTGGGTGACGCGCTCAATGACCTGCCCTCGCTGCGCTCGACGTTCAGCTCTGGCAACTCGTCGCGCTTCATCGGCACCGCCGGTTTGAACTTCCTCGACCTTCGCGGTCTGGGCACCACCCGCACGCTGGTGCTGGTCAACGGCAAGCGTCACATCACCGCAAGCGCGGGCGACTATCGCATTGACGTCAACACGATCCCGATCGATCTGCTCGAGCGCGTCGACATCGTGACTGGTGGCAACTCGGCCGTGTACGGGTCGGACGCCGTTGCCGGTGTCGTGAACTTCATCCTCAAGCGCGACTTCGAAGGCTTTGAAGCCGACGCTCAGGCTGGTATTTCCTCACGCGGCGACCGCGCCACCTATGCAGCCAGTCTGACATGGGGCCGCAACTTCGCGGATGGTCGCGGCAACATTGCACTGTCGGCAGAATATTCGCGGCAAGAACCCTTGTTGCTGCGCGATCGCGACGAACTGACCGGCGCATTCAGCGGCCGTTGTCAATATCAGGTGACCGAAGTCACCACGGGCGAGCCGGCAGCTGGTGACGGCATCAGCGATACGACCTTCCTTTGCGGCATCGTCAACGCGTCCATTTCGGACGGCGGCACGGTCGGAGCGCTGGGCGGTGGACGCTTCCTGCGCTTCCGCGACGACGGAACATTGTTCACGGACTCGCCGACAACGGATTTCTCGGCCTTTGGATCGGGTTTCCAGCAAGGTGGCGGCGGCTCGACGCTTAGCAAGACCGGGTCGTTGCTGGCTGGTCTCGACCGCGCGACTTTCAATTTGCTCGCTCATTTTGACGTATCGGATGCATTCCGCCCCTATGTTGAGGCAAAGTATGTGCGCGTAGAAGCCACTGGTGAAGGCCAGGCCAGCTTCTTTACGAGCGTTCCCGGAACGCTTGGCGGCCCTGCATTCCGCTGCAACAACGGGTTCTTGGCGCCTCAGGCGTTAACTACGCTGCAAGGCCTTGGCCTTTGCGCTAACGTCGCGACCGGCACATTCCCGCTGGCACGCTTCAATACCGACCTTGGCGGTCGTGGCTTCGACGGTTCGCGCGAGACCTATCGCGTCGTCGCTGGTGTTGAAGGCGATTTCAACGAAGACTGGCGCTACGAAGTCTTTGCCAACTATGGAACCTTCACGACCAAGGGCAACAACACCAACAACCTGCTGCTCTTCACGCAGGATGGTTTGGCATTTGACGGGTTCAATCTTGCCATTGACGCGGCCATTGCTGCGCCGACTTTCACTGGCACCAACTTTGTGAATAACGCAGCCGGTCAACGGGTCGTTTGCCGCATCAACGAAGTGACGAACGTCAATCCCAATTGCGTTCCGCTCAACCTGTTCGGCGAAGGCAATGCGGATCCGCGGGCGAGGGCGTTCATCCGCTCCGACGGTACGATCCTTGAAAAGGCGACACAGTTCAACGCGGGCGGTTTCGTGTCTGGCGACCTGTCGCAGCTGTTCGAACTTCCTGGTGGCCCCATCGGGTTCGTGATCGGCGCCGAGTACCGTTCGGAGTCGTCGAGCGTCGAATATGACGAGCTGACCAAGTCGGGTGCGACCTTCCTCAACGCGTTGTCCGATTTCGACCCGCCGAAGCTAACGGTCAAGGAAGCTTATGGTGAAATCCAGATCCCGCTGCTCAAGGACATGCCCTTTGCAGAGGAACTGACTCTGTCGGCGGCAGGCCGTGTCTCGGACTACAACACCGCGACCGGTACCGTTTATGCCTACAACCTCCAGGGCATCTATGCTCCGATCCCGGACATTCGTTTGCGTGGTTCCTATGCAACCTCAGTGCGGGCACCAACGCAAGGCGATTTGTTTGCAACACCCGGCGAAAACTTTGCCCAGTTGACCGACCCGTGTGACAGCATCAACATTGGCACCAACCCCAACCGCGCAGCAAACTGCGCTGCTGCGGGTGTTCCGACCACGTTGAATGCGGCTGCGGTTGCAGCTTGCGCGACGTCGGCTGTCCCTGCTCCCGACCGCGAGCTTGGCGATCCGTTCCGTAACTGTCCGGCGGTTACATCGGGGACCAGCTTCCTTCAGGGCGGCAATCCGACTTTGGTTGAAGAACGCGGCAAGTCGCTGACGCTCGGCGCCGTTTTTGAGCCCAGCTTTATCCCTGGCCTCAACTTCACGGTTGATTATTATAATATCGAAGTGAAAAACCTGATCGCTACGCTTCTTGCACAGACGATCATCAACAATTGCTATGACAACCCCGGCGGTATCAATAACAGCTTCTGCGCCACCGTGAACCGTGATCCCGCAACCGGCTTTTTCGCCGCTCCTGCGGTGATTTCCGGCGGCGTGAACTTTGCGCGCCAGAAAGCGGAAGGCATCGATTTCGACATCGCCTATCGCAAAACGTTCGAAAACGGCCATCGCGTTAGCCTGCGGGCAATCGCCACGCGTGTTCTGCGGTTCGACAACTACCTCGATCCAGCACGCCCGCTGGAGCCGAACCGTCAGCTCAGCGAGCTGGGCGATCCCAAGTGGAATGCGAACCTCAACGCCAGCTATGACTTTGGCGCCCTGCGCCTCAGCTATGGCTTGCGCTACATCGGCAAGCAGACGATCCTGACGTACGAAACGCAGAATCCGTATAAGGGTCAGTGCCCGACCAGCGGCATCACGCCGAACACCGGCGGTATCAACGGCGCTGCAGTTCCCTGCACCGCCGGAACGATCATCACGATCGCTCCGAACAATGCCGATGCGCGTCCCCGGATCTTTTACCCCGATGCCTTCTACCACACCTTCCGTGCGGACATTGAAGTCAACAACAAGTTCAACTTCTATGTGGGCGTCGACAATGCGTTCGATCGTCAGCCGCCGCTGGGCCTGCTCGGCACAGCTGGTGGCGATCCTTATGACACCTTCGGGCGTTATTTCTTCGCCGGGATTACCGCCGAATTTTGATCGGCATATCCGCGCAATAAAAGAAAAGGCCGCTCCGAAAGGGGCGGCCTTTTTTGCTGTTCGGGTCGTTTCGAGCGCTTGGAAAAACGGCGCTGGGTTTAGAGCGTGATGAGCAGAAGTTTGTGCACCGTGATTGCGGATGCGCAAACTTCTGCTCATCACGCTCTAAACCCAGAGGCGGTCGAATCTTCGTCCCAGACCAGTGAGCAGCTCATATTGTGACATGCCTGTCTGCTCCGCTGCAACGGGCAGATCGAGCGGGAGGCGGATCCAGTCCCCCTCCCCCACATCCGCCGCTGCACTCAAGTCGAGCGCGATCAGGTCCATCGACACCCGTCCGATGAGTGGCAATTTAGCACCGCCTGCCTCTGCACTGCCGGAGCCCGCAAAAGCACGCCAATATCCATCGGCGTAGCCTAAATTCGCGATCCCCACTGGCGTGTCGCGCTTCGCCGTCCAAGTTGCGCCATAGCCGACGCTCTCGCCCGCGCGCACAGTGCGGCGCTGGAGCAACTGTGCTTCAAGTGCAACCATAGGGCGGATATGTGTCGCTGCTTGCTCGCGGGCTATGCCGCCATAGAGCGCCAGGCCCGGTCGCGTGACGTCGAACGCATAGTCGGTGCCCAAACAAATGCCTGCGCTATTGGCCAGACTGTAGCGCGCCGCAAAAACGGCGGCACGGACCGCCACAAACGCCGCAAGCTGAGCAGCATTTTGCGCGCTGTTTTCATCCGCACTGGCAAGGTGGCTCATCACCGTGTCGATGCGCAGGCCTGCGAGCGCGCCGCCGCTCGCCTCTTCGGGACGCAAGCCAAGCCGGTTCATCGCCCGTATCGATCATGACATCACAGGCGCGCCCGGCGCCATGTGCGGTCCAACGGCCGACCTGCTCAAGACTGTTCAGCACGGGGCGCGCAGGCAGTGTCAGAGCCGCTGCCAGGTCGGCCTCGC
>JAAUPH010000026.1 GCA_012035435.1 Sphingopyxis sp.
CTTTCGTCTGTTCAAATCTTCGAAGAGCCCTTCAGCAAATATCACGCGCGAGAATGAAGTCTCGTAGAAAACTGGCAATTATACCTTCCTCAATTTTGAGAGATGTTCGCTATCGAGATACGGCGAGAGACACGCGGAAAAGTGGTTAAAGAATAAACTAAAGGGCAAACACGAGAACAGATTGTGCGCCGTTCGTTGTCGTCGTCACCACCGGCAACCCCGAAGCCAGGGCTTCGAGGGTCGAGTTGGCGAACGGATCGTACAAGCTGGGCAGCGCATAGACATCGGCGGCGGCGTAGCACACCTCCGCGTCGCGCCGCCCGCCGAGGAAACGCGTCTTGCCGGCGAAATTCCGCAGGCGCTTCGACAGCGGCGGATTGACGCTGCGGTCAAATCTGCACGTGTATCTGAGCGGCGGCGCGCGGCTCGCCATGTCGACCAACTATGATGATTATGCGCCGCGCGATGCGATCGAGGGGCACCGCGCGCTGCTGTTCGGGGACCAGATCAGCAATGTCGAGATCAGCGGGACGGGCGTGATTGATGGGATGGCCGCGCCCATCTATGCCGCAATGGATCGCATCATCGCCGTCAATCGCGATGACCCGGCCGCCGACCGGCGCGCGCGATTTGGGCTGATGCTGAGCCGGTGCAGCAATGTGCGGGTGCGCGACATCACCATCCGTGACACGCCGATGTTCCTGATGGCGGTGCGGCAGTGCGACAATGTCGTGCTTGACGGGTTCACGCTCGATGCGCCGGTCGACAGCCACAACACCGACGGGCTTCAGATCATCGATTCGTCCGACGTTCGGGTTACCAATTGCTATATTTCCGTGGGCGACGATGGGATCACGACCAAGGCGCAGGGGGTCAAGGCGATTGAGCGGCTGATCGTCGACAATTGTGTGATCCGCTCGGATGATGGGGCGATCAAACTGGGGACGCAATCGCGCGGGGTGCTGCGCGATAGCCTGTTCAACAATATCGCTATCGTCGATTCCCGTTATGGTATTGCGGCGTTCATGATCCGCGGCGGGCTCTATGCCAACAACCGTTTCACCAATATCCGGATCGCGACCGGAGGGCGACACCGGCGCGGTTATCCGATCTTTGTCGATATCGACGATCGCGAGCGGAACGCGCAAGGCGGCATTGGGCGGATCGACGGACTGGTTTTTGACAATCTGGACATCACGACGGGCGGCAACATGTTGATCGCCGGGCATCCGCAATCGCCAATCCGCGACCTGACGCTATCCAATGTGCGGTTTCGGTCGACGGCCAAGGATCCAATTGCTGCGAGCGATGTCAAACCGACCGGCAACCGAAGGTTTCGGCCGGTTGCGGGCGCGGCTGATTATTCCACCATCGACGCGCATCTGGTGATTGGCGAGGCGCAGGGCGTGCGGCTGATCAACGTTGATATTGCCGGAGAACCAAGTGCTCGTGAAACCATGGTGATGCGCAACGTAAAGGACTTGATCGAGCCTAGCGCGCCGCCGCCCGGATTGCCGCCTCATCAGGCTCGAGTCCCAGCCCCGGCCCGGTTGGCACCGCCATCCGGCCATTGACCGGCAGGATGCGGTTCTGGAAGAAGGCCCAGAGTTCGGACAAGCGTTTGCTGCCGGGATGTTCCTGAGGCCGCGTCGCCGTGCGTGACCGCGCGATGAAATGTGCATGAGCGGCGGACAGCAGGGTGGGGCGCGCGTTGTGCACTGAGATGGGCACATCGAACAATTCGGCCATGCTGGCGACGTGCAAGCCCGCGGTCAGCCCCGACAGTTTCGATACGTCGGGATTGATCAAGTCGGGCCGACCCTGTTGGATGAGGTCGCGAAAGGCCCACGGCGTATATTCATGCTCACCAGCGGCAATCGACATGTCGAGTGCATCGCCGACTTGGCGGAGCGATGCGAAATGGTGCATCGCCACCGGCTCTTCGAACACCTCGACACCTAGCCTTTCATAGAGCTGCTTGCCGACGGTGATAGCGCGCGCGGGGCGATAACCGTTGTTGGCGTCGACATAGAGCGGGATGACATCGCCAATCGCCTTGCGCACCGCAGCGGCCGTGACAAAGGTTGGATCGGGGTCGGGATCGGCATTTTCCTCGCGGATCGCCATGCGGACCTTGATGCCGCGAAACCCCTCGGCAACAAGCTCGGCGGCGCGGCGTCCGGCCTGATCGGGGGTCATATAGGTGCCGTTGCCAAGGTCGCGGCTGAACGAGCCATAGACCGGGAAATCATCCCGGAACTTGCCGCCGAGCAGCGCCCAGACCGGCTTGTTCAGCAGTCGCCCGCGCAAATCCCACAATGCACAGTCGATCCCGGCCAGCGCTTGGCTGGCGATGCCGCCGGGGCCCATTTCGTCATATTCATAGTAAAGCTTGGCCCATGTCGCCTCGCCCGCGAAGACATCGTCGCCTATGACATGGGCGGCCATGCTGTCGTTGATCAGGCTCGCGACGAATTTGCCGCCGCTATGCCCGGCCTCGCCCCATCCCGCCGTGCCATCGTCGGCGGTAACCTTGACAAATACCGCGCGGGGGACGGCAAAGGCCTCGACCTTGGCGATCCTCGATTGTCCGCGATTGGCGGCGAGGAGCGGGAAGGGGAGCATCACGCCCGCGCCCGCCAGCACCGCCGCGCCGATCATCTGCCTGCGCCCGATCATGCCATGCTCTCCTGCATCCGTTTATGCTCAGCCTGATCGAGTTGGTAACCCCAGATCAGCCAGGCGGAAATGGCGACGCCCGCGAGCGGGACCAGCGCCATGATGGCTTTGAGGCCCCACAGCGTGGCCTCGCTCTGATCCTGATTGGGGACATATCCGATTGCGCTGAGCATCCAGCCGAGCAGCGCGCCGTTGAGGCCAAGCGCAAGCTGTTTGGCGAAGGACGCGATGCCGAACACTTTGGCGTCATGACGCTGGCCGGTCTTCCACGCGTTATACTCGACCGTATCGGGCAGCATCGCCCAGAACAGCACCTGATAGGCGACATTGCCCGCCGAGATCAGCCCAATCAGCGCCGCCGCGACGAGAGGATCGCGCGACGGGCTGAGGAAGAAAAGGGTGTAGGCGACGGCGCTCAGGACATTGGCGTAAAGCCAGGCGGTGCGCTTTGACGTGCGGCGCGCGACGACCGCCCACAGCGGCGCGAACACCAGGTTGATGACCAGCGCAAAAGGCAGGATGTTCGGCACCAGATCGGGTCGATCCAGATAATAGGTCACATAATAAGCGAGGCATTTGTTGGTCATCGTAAAGGCGAGACTCGACACAATGATGCAGCCAAAAATGCGCGCGAGCGGGCCGTTGCCGCGCGCCATTTGCACCGACGTGCGGAAATCGTCGATGCTGCTCGCCAGCGAAAATACCCGCCGGATTGGCCTCGACCAGCTGTTCGGGCTCGCGCGTGGTGGCAAAGGTCAACCAGAAAAAGGGCAGGCTGATCACCCCGACGAGCCCTGCCGCGATGACATAAGTGAGGTTATTGTCCCCGCCGCCCAGCATCGTCACCAGCCGCGGCATGGTGAAAGTGACGACCGCGCCGCCGCTGAAGGCAAAGAACATCCGCCACCCGGCGAGCGACGAACGCTCATCGGCATCCTGCGTAATCCGCGCGGACAGCGAGCTGTACGGGATGCTGACCACGCTGTACGCAGTGCGCAGGAAAATCTGCGACAACAAAGCATAGAGAAACAGCCCGACCTGCGGCCAGTCGGGTGTCAGAAACGCCAGCATGAAAGCGACGACCAGCAACGGCGAGGCAAAAATGAGATAGGGCCGATAGCTGCCCCAGCGCGACCGTGTACGATCCGCAATCGCGCCGATGACGGTGTCGGCAAAACCGTCCCAAAGGCTGGCGATCAGGAAGACGGTTCCCGCGAGCCGCGCGTCGAGCCCCAGCACATCGGTGTAAAAGGGCATCAGAAGCAGATTGAGCGACTGCCAGAAGATATTGAAGCCAAAGTCACCCGACGCCCAGCCGAGCTTGCTGCCCCAGCCGATCCGCGCGCCCGCGCTCATTGCCCGGTCCACAGCTGACGCACGCGCCATGCCGCCATCTTGGGCTCGCGAGTACGGGTGAACAGGCCTTTGAGATTGTTGACGACGCGGCGACCATGCTGCGCGGTGCGGAAATCGGCGAAGGCCCACACATGGCCGCCGATGCACGCCGAATGCGCGGTGATGACATCCCAATAGGCGGCGATGAAATCGGCCTGATATTCCTCGGTAAACATCTGGGGATAGGTCGCATGCTGCCCGGCCAGCGCATCGGCGCCGAATTCGGAAATCAGGATCGGCTTGCCGTGCACCGCGATGGCATCAAGATCGGCGGTCAGCCGCGCGGTGGCGCGATCGAGCTGCGCGGGTTCGCTGTACCAGCCGTGGTAGCGGTTGATCATCAGGAAATCGGCCTCGCCAAAGGCGGGGTCGTCGTTGCCAGCATAGCCGACATTGGCGTGAGTCATCGGCCGGGTTGGGTCAAGCGCGCGGGCGTGGGCGAATAGTTCGGCCCAATAGGGTCCGGACTCTGAGCGATATTCAGGTTCCGCCAGATAGCCGGGTTCATTGGCAAGCGACCAGGCGATGACGCAGGTTCGGTTGGTATCGCGCGCGATCAGCGCAGTGGCGGCCTGTCGATGCGCAGCGAGAGTCGCGGCATTGACCTTGCGAAAATCGAGGTTGATCGAAAAAACCTCGTCGATCACCAGCACGCCCATTTCATCCGCCATGTCGAGAAATTCCTCGGCATAGGGATAGTGCGAGGTTCGCACGCTGTTTGCGCCCAGCCATTTCAGCAACTGAAAATCCTTGGCTAGCTGAGGCAGATTGAGCCCGCGGCCGTGAAGCGGGCTGTCCTCATGCTTACCGCAGCCGGTGAGCGTTAGGGGTTGGCCGTTGAGGAGCAAGCTTGTACCCTCCACGCGGACGTCCCGCAGGCCGAGGCGCTGATCGATCTGATCGATGATGCGTTCGCCATCGACCAACTCGATCTTCAGCTGGTAAAGGAACGGATCCGTTGGCGACCACAGCCGTGCGTCCGGTACCGGCACGGCCATGCTCGCGTCACCGCCTGTCAATGCTGTCTCTGCCGATGCCGCCACTCGGCCCTCGCGCAAATCGATGAGTGTCACACGGCATAGCGTGCCGCCGCTCGCCGATATATCGACCTCGACCATGGGCACAGGCTTGACGGGAGTTCGCACCCGATAGCTGCTAATCGCCAGCGCAGGACGGATGACCAGATGGACGGGCCGGTTAATCCCGCCGAACGGAAAGAAATCAAAGCGCACAGCGGGCAGATATTCATCGCGCGGGCGGCGCTCGGCGACATAGTCGGCCTGTGTCACCCGCTGGGTGGGCCCATCGATGGGCAGTTCGTTCGTCACCCGCACCACCAGCAGCCGGGTGCCGCCCGGATGTGGGCCGGTGGCGACAGGCACGGTGAAGGGCAGCATCGCCGCGCCGCTGGATCCGGCGAGCCCGCCGTCGATCCACACATCAGCGAAATAGTCAGCAGACCCGAACCGCAATTCAGCAACTTCGCCCGCGCGCAGTTCAGGCAGGTAAAATTCGCGCGTCATCCAGGCGGGACCGACATGGTTCGTCGCGCCTGCTTCGCTGAGCTGTTCGTTCCAGCTGCCGGGCACCGCGATGGGCAGCGGGGCTGTGGCGAAACCCTGCCCCTGCAGGCCGCTAGCCCATCCCGCAGCGCGGCCAGCGTCATCGGGATCGAGCCGGATGTGCCAGATGCCGCTGAGGTCTTGGGCGGTACGACAGGCGTTGGTCTGGGGGCGGAGCATCAGGCGCAAATCTCCATCGCGGGCATCGCCGATAACGGGACGATTGCGCCGGGATGCTGAACCACGGTGCTCGCGAGCCGATGGCCGGATCTCGCCGCTGCATTGGCGGGTGCGCCCGCGAGCCGGGCGGCGAGATAGGCAGCGTTGAAGCTGTCGCCCGCACCGGTGGTATCACGCACCTGCGCAACTTCTTCGGCGGGCATGAACTCGCCGCCATGCCGATCGGCGATATAGGCTCCTGCGGCGCCAAGCTTGACGGCGACTTCGCGGACCCCAGTGTGCAGCCATCGCTCGGCGCAGGCTTCGGCGTTCATGGCACCGTAGAGCGCGCAATCATCGTCCAGCGTGGGGAGGGCAATGCTGACGTAGCGCGCGAAATCGTCGATTGCTCCGCGCGCTGTGCTAACATCGGTCCATCCGCGGGCGCGGTAATTGCTATCGAACGCAACATCGCCGCCGTTTGCGCGGACAGTGGCAGCAAAGGCCGCAATCCGGGCGCGCTCCGCGGGCGTGAAGAGCGACAGCGTGATGCCGGACAGATAGAGCAGCCGGGCCGTGCTCGCGGCGGTCAGCGCAGCCTCTGCACCAGGGCAGTCGAAGAACGCGCGAGCCGCAGATTGATCGCGCCAATATTGGAAACTGCGCTCTCCGGCGCCATCGAGCAGGATGGCATAGAGGCCGGGGACGCGGTCAGGGTGGCGCAGGGCTAGCGCGGTGCCCATACCCTCTGCTGACCATGTCGCCATCATTGTGGTACTAAACGGATCACGCCCGACTGCGGTCATATAATCGACCTGACTGGCCAGGCGCTGAAGATAGACGGCGACGTTGTAACTGTCGCCCGCAAAAGCCTGATTCCATTGCGGAGCATCGCTGGCCGGACGACTGAGTTCGATCATGCATTCGCCAAAGGCCACGATGCGCCCGGAAGTGTCGGCCACGCCGCTCACCAGTTCCACATCGAACCGTCTTCCAGCCGCGCAACGGGCAACTGTGCGGGACGATAGGGATATTTGGCGGCCAACTCCTCATCGATGGTGACGCCGTGGCCAGGGCTTTCGCCTACCAGCATATGGCCATCCTCGAACCGGTAATCATGCGGGAAGACCGCGTCGGTTTCGGGGGTGTGGCGCATATATTCCTGAATGCCGAAATTGGGCACCCAGCTGTCAAAATGCAGCGCGGTTCCCATCGTCACCGGCGACAGGTCGGTCGCGCCGTGACACCCGGTGCGCACCTGATAGAGCGCGGCCAGATCGGCGATGCGCCGCAGATGGGTGACGCCGCCCGCGCCAACGATGGTCGCGCGGATATAATCGATCAGCTGGTTCTGGATCAGATCCTTACAGTCCCAAATGGTGTTGAAAATCTCGCCCACCGCGATCGGTGTGGTCGTGTGCTGGCGGATCAGCTTGAACGCTTCCTGATTTTCCGCCGGAGTCGCATCCTCCATCCAGAACAGCGCATAGGGTTCCAGCGACTTGCCCAGCCGCCCGGCTTCAATCGGGGTCAGGCGGTGGTGCACGTCATGGAGCAGGTGATGATCAAAGCCATATTTGTCGCGCAGCGCGGCGAACAATTGCGGTGCGTAATTCAGATAGCTGGATGTGTTCCACAGCGTCTCTGTGGGCAGCGCGGCGTCGGCGGGCTCATAATACAGGTCACCGCGCCCGACGCCGTAAGCGCCTTTAACCCCGGGAATGCCGGTCTGCGCGCGGATCGCCTTGTAACCCAGGCCGATGTATTTGCCGACCGCCTCGACCGTCTCATCGATATCGGCACCATTGGCATGGCCATACACCATGATGCGGTCGCGGCTTTTGCCGCCGAGCATGTCATAGAGCGGCATGCTGGCCGCCTTGGCCTTGATATCCCACAGCGCGACATCGACCGCCGCAATGGCGCGCATGGTCACTGGCCCTCGCCGCCAATAGGCACCGCGATAGAGATATTGCCAGATATCCTCAATCCGCCGCGCATCCTTGCCGATGAGGGCAGGACAGACATGATCCTGAAGATAGCTGACCACCGATAGCTCACGGCCATTCAGCGTCGCATCGCCGATACCGGTCAGGCCACCTTCGACCTCGATCTTCAGCGTCACGAAATTGCGGCCGGGGCAGGTGACGATCACCCGCGCGCTCAGGATTTTCAAAGCAAAACTCCCGCTTCCCCAAAGGACACCTCGCTGGGGAGGGCCATTGCTTTTTGCATTGCCCAGCGTCATGCGCTGTGATAATTGGTCTGTCAAGTAACATGAATTGTCCTGACCAAATTGCGCGCCGCGACCCGTTCGGTGGTGCAGGCGGGGCAGGAAGGAGAGTTTTGGTGAACCCACCACCGCAAGTCAAATCGGCCCGCCTTTATCAATCGGTCGCCGAACGCATCGCGCGCTCGATTGCGTCCGGGCAATATAGCAAGGGTGAGCGTCTGCCCGCCGAGCGCGATCTGGCGGCACAATATGATGTCAGCCGACCCACCATTCGCGAGGCGATCATCGCGCTCGAAATCGACGGACTGGTCGAGGTGCGCGTGGGATCGGGGGTTTATGTTACCGAACGCAAGCCGCGTTCGACGCCCGCAGTGATGGACATCGGTGCGTTCGAACTGACCGAGGCGCGCCTGCATATCGAGGGCGAAGTTGCGGCGCTGGCCGCGACGCACATTACGCCCGCCGATCTTGAAGATCTTGAGCGGCTGCTGGCCGAAATGCAGAAGGCCAACCCGAAGGGTGGCGGCGAGCTGGTCGATCAGAAGTTCCACGAAACCATTGCGCGGATCAGCCGCAACAGCGCGCTGGTGGCAATCGTCGAACAGTTGTGGACGATCCGCAATCGCTCGCCGCAATGCGTGCGGATGTTCGAAAAATCCCGCAACAAGGGCAATGTGCCGGTGGTCGATGAGCATAGCGCCATTGTCGATGCGCTGCGGTCGCGCGATCCCAACAAGGCGCGTGCCGCGATGCGCAGCCATTTGAGCCGGGTGCTCGAATATCTGCTCGACGCGACGGAGGTTGAAGCGATGGAAGAGGCAAAGGCGCGTATGGCGGAACAGCGCTCGCGCTTTGGGCGCCCCGCCTGAAGCGCGGCAGGCCCACTTTTCCTCCCCACAAGGTCGCGCTGCGATCAATTATTCAGGATGCCATTTGTCATGGGCAAAACCCTCGCTCTCCACCCTGATCGATTATTCTCGCCGGTGCCTGCGGTGCGCGATGTTGCGCGGCGGTTGTATGCCGGGGTGAAGGATTTGCCGATCATCTCGCCGCACGGTCACACCGATCCTTCGTGGTTCGCGCTCAACGAGGCTTTTGCCAATCCGGCCGCGTTGTTCATCGAGCCGGATCATTATGTGTATCGGATGCTCTATTCGCAGGGCATTTCGCTGGAGGCGCTCGGCGTCCCTGATCGCGATGGCCAGCGTGCCGATGTCGATCCGCGCGATGCCTGGCAGATCTTTGCGTCCAACTATCATCTGTATCGTGGCACGCCGTCGCGCACCTGGCTCGACTGGGTGTTTTCGGTCGTGTTCGGAATGGCCGAACAATTGTCGGCGGAAACCGCGCGGACCTATTATGACGCCATCGATGCGGCGTTGAAGCAGGACGCTTTTCGCCCCCGCGCGCTGTTTGATCGTTATAATATCGAGGTGATTGCGACGACCGAATCCCCGCTCGATCCGCTCCATCATCACCGCACCATTGCGGCGGCCAACGCGGCGGGCGAATGGGGCGGGCGGGTGATTACCGCCTTTCGCCCCGACCCGGTGCTCGATCCTGACTTTGAGGGGTTTCACGACAATCTGAGCCAACTGGGCGCAATGACCGGCGAAGATGTGGATAGCTGGGCAGGCTATCTGGCCGCACTGCGCCAGCGCCGCGCCTTTTTGCGGCGATGGGCGCGACCTCGACCGACCATGGACATCCCACCGCTGCCACCGCCGATTTGCCGCGTGCGGAAGCCGAAGCATTGTTCGCACGTGTTGCGGCCGGGCCAGTGTCCAGCGCCGATGCCGAGCTGTTCCGCGCGCAGATGTTGACCGAAATGGCTTTGATGAGCCTGGATGATGGGCTGGTCATGCAAATCCATCCGGGCAGCCTGCGCAACCACAATGGCCCGATCTTTGCGCGCTATGGCCGCGACAAGGGCGCGGATATTCCGACGCGGACCGATTATGTCCGCGCGCTCAAGCCGCTCCTCGACCGCGTCGGAAACGAGCCCGATCTGACGATCATCCTCTTCACGCTGGACGAGAGCGTCTATGCCCGCGAACTGGCACCGCTGGCGGGTCATTATCCGGCGCTGCGGCTAGGGCCGAGCTGGTGGTTCCACGACAGCCCCGAAGGTATGCGCCGGTTCCGCCAGATGACGACCGAAACCGCCGGTTTCTATAACCTCGTCGGGTTCAATGATGACACACGGGCGTTCCTGTCGATCCCAGCGCGGCATGATGTGGCGCGGCGGATGGACTGCACTTTCCTCGCCGAACTTGTCGCTGATCACCGGCTGGACGAGGACGAGGCGGTGGAGCTTGCGGGCGATCTGGCCTATCGGCTGGCCAAAGAGGCCTACAAGCTCTGATGGACCGGCTCGCGTCTCGCCATCTGGCCGCGCTGCCAGCCGATGTGGAGCAGCCCGGCTATGACCGTGCGGAGGTGGCGACCGGGATCGTCCATCTGGGCATCGGCGCCTTTCACCGCGCGCATCAGGCAGCCTATTTTAACCAACTGATCGCCATCGGGGACCCTCGCTGGGGTATCGTCGGCGTGTCGATGCGGTCATCGACGGTCGCTGACCAGCTGAACCCGCAGGATGGGCTGTACACGCTGGTGAACCGCGCGCCGTCGGGCGAGACATTGTCGATCATTGGCGCAGTCAAACAAGTATTGGTGTGCGGGCAAGATACGTTGGCGATCCTGCGCTTGATCGCCGATCCCGCAGTACAGATCGTTTCGCTGACCGTGACCGAGAAGGGATATTGCCACGATCCTGCAACGGGCGAACTGCGCAACGACCATAATGATATTGTCCATGATCTGGCGCTGCCCGGCGATCCGCGCAGTGCAATAGGGTTGCTGGCCGAGGGGCTGGACGCGCGCCGCGCCGCCGGGGCAGGCCCTTTGACGATCCTGAGCTGCGACAATTTGCCCGACAATGGCAAGCTGCTCGCGGGATTGGTGTTGGACTTTGCACAGTGCCGCAGCGCGGATCTCGCGGCGTGGATTGCCGACAATGTCAGCTTTCCCTGCACGATGATCGACCGCATTGTCCCGGCGACCAAGGATGCTGATCGCGATGCGCTCGCGGCACGGCTGGGCGTGCGTGACGAGGCGATGGTGAAGGCCGAACCCTTTACCCAATGGGTGGTCGAGGATCACTTTGCCGGTGCACGGCCCCCGCTGGACCAGGTTGGCGTCCGGATCGTGGACGATGTTCGCCCGTTCGAGCTGGCCAAATTGCGGATGCTCAACGGCAGCCACAGCTTGATCGCCTATACCGGATTGCTGCGCGGGCATGTGACCGTTGATGCTGCGATTGCTGATCCCTTCATCCGGTCGCTGGTCGACCGACTAATGGTCGAGGCGGCGGCGACCTTGCCCGCGGTGCCGGGGCTTGATCCGGCGGATTATGCCCAGCAGTTGATCGATCGTTTTGCCAACCCCGCGCTAGACCACCGGCTGGCGCAGATCGCGATGGACGGGTCACAAAAGCTGCCCCAGCGGTTGATCGGGACGATTGCGGATCAGCTGCGCAACGGGGCACAGGCGGATGCGTCGGCAACGGGG
This sequence comes from Sphingopyxis sp., assembly GCA_012035435.1. The sequence continues at coordinate 11,599 of JAAUPH010000026.1, forward strand.
GTTGCGGCATGGTTGCTGCACCTCAACGGCCCTTTTCTGGACGATCCGCTGGCGACGCCGCTGAGGGAGCTGGCGGACAAAGCGGACGGTGGTGTTGTCGACTTGGTGCGGCGCGCTTGCCGCTTTGCGCCGGTATTTGGCGATGTGGGTCGTAATCCAGCCTTTGTCGATCTGCTCTGCCGGTCGGCGGTGCGGCTGAGCCAGATGGTCGAGCGCGCATGACCGCCGCCGCCTTCCTGCGCGCACGGGGCGAGGATAGTGTAGCCACTGCGCTACGCAACCTGACGCCTGCGGACAGACTGTATGATGATGCCATGGTGTGCGAGGATATCGCCGCCGGGCACAAGGTCGCGCTGCGAGACATTGCCGCAGGTGAGCCGGTGATCAAGCTGGGCCAGATGATCGGGCGCGCACGCGCTGCGATTGAGGCGGGCCGCCATGTCCATATCCATAACGTCGATTTTGCGGGCGGCGCGGAGTCTGCCGTGGCGGCGACGCGGATCGCCCAACCATCGCCGCGCGCGGCAACTTTTTCGGGCATCCTGCGCTCTGGCGGGCGCGCCGCGACCCGCAACTATATCGGTGTCCTGACCAGCGTGAATTGTTCGGCAACGGTGGCCCGCCGGATTGCTGATCATTTCACCGCAGAACGGCTGGCGGACTTTCCCAATGTCGATGGGGTCGCGGCCTTCACGCATAGTTCGGGTTGCGGCATGGCCAAGGCGGGGCCGGGGATTGACAATCTGCGTCGTACCATCGCGGGCTATGCGCGCCACCCCAACTTTGCAGCCGTGCTGATCATCGGGCTGGGGTGCGAGGTGAACCAGATCGCGGCGCTGATCGACGATCAGGGGCTGAACGTTGACGGCGCCCGGCTGATAGACGCTCGACATTCAGGGCGCGGGCGGCACGCGCGCGGCGATTGATGCCGGGATTGCGGCGGTGGCGGCGGCGCTTCCAACGGCAAATCAAGTGACGCGGGTACCGCTTTCGGCTGCGCATCTGACGGTCGGGCTGCAATGCGGGGCGTCCGATGGCTATTCGGCGCTGACCGCCAATCCCGCGCTGGGCCGCGCGGCGGATTTGATCGTGGCGGCAGGCGGGCGGGTGATCCTGTCCGAAACGCCAGAAATCTTCGGCGCGGAGAATCTGCTTATTGAGCGCGCGCGCGACGAGGACGTTGCCGAAGCGCTGCGCCAGCGGCTTTTGTGGTGGCAGGAATATGCTGCAAAGAGCGGTGCGGACCTCGACAATAATCCCTCGCCCGGCAATATCGCTGGCGGTATTACCACCATATTGGAAAAATCGCTCGGTGCGGTTGCCAAGTCGGGGACCAGCCCGCTGAATGCCGTGGTAGATTATGCCGCGCCAGTGACCGCGCCGGGATTTAGTTTCATGGACACGCCGGGCTATGATCCCTGCTCGGCGACGGGCCAGATAGCGGGCGGGGCGAATTTGATCGCCTTTACCACCGGGCGCGGATCGGTGTTCGGTTCGGTTCCGGCACCGACACTCAAGCTCGCGTCGAACAGCGCCATCGCTCAGCGCATGGCCGATGATATCGACATCGACTGCGGACGGCTGATCAGCGGCGAGAAGACACTGGAGCAGTTGGGCGAAGAGATTTTCGCCGCGATGCTCGCGCTCGCAAGCGGCCAGCCAAGCCGGTCAGAGGAGCTGGGCATTGGCGACAGCGAATTCGTTCCCTGGGTTCCGGGAGCGGCGATGTGATGCGGTGGTTGGCGATATTGGCGGCGTTGTTCGCCGCGCAGCCGGTCGCGGCCAGTCCGGTGCCCGCAGCGGAGGTACGACAGGCGCTGGTCGAAGTTGGCGATAGTATCGCGAACAGCGTGCTCGACGATCAGGGGCGCGCGCGCGGTGACTATGACTGGCAGGCCGGGCGCTGGAACGAGTATGAGGTTGCGTTGGCACGTTGGTCAGGTCGATTGAGGGACTAATGGCGGCCTATGAAGCGACTGGCGAGGCGCGGTTTTTGGCCAAAGCGCGGCAGGCGGGCGATTATTGGGTTGGTCTGGAAATCCGCAAGGGGCCGCTAAAGGGCATGATCAATGCGGCGCACGGCGACCGGCTAGGGCCGCTGATCAACTTTACCACGGTGGGCAATGGCACGCCGGGGCTGTTCCGGCTGAGCCGCGTGACCGGCGATCCGCGCTATGCCGATACCGCGAGCCGGGCGATAGTTTGGCTGGCGCGCAATATGAAAGTCCCAGGGCATCCGGGGCTTTATTACAACATTATCGATCCGGTGACCGGGGAGGTGTGGACCGATAAGTCGCCACACCATGATGTTGCCAAGGCGAGCGTCACCCAAGTGGCGCGACCCAACATCGAAGGATCCCCCTTTCTGGATGCCTGTCTGCACCTTCGGCAGAAATGGCTGTGCGATGCGCATATGGACCTCGCCCGGCGCACTGCGGCGCGGCAATCGTCCAATGGGCTGTGGATGGAATTTGAGCCGAACAATCCCGAAACCGGGACGGTCCATCCACGCTTCAACACCTGGAATGCAGAGGCTTTGCTGCGCGCGCATCATGATGCTGCTGATCCCAAGCTGATCGAAGCCATATTGGCGACGGCGCGGGCCAATGCGCGGATGATGAAGGGCGACGGCAGCTTTGACTATGTCCAGAACCGCGACGGCACCAGCGGGCGGGAATCGCCGACGGGATCTGCAACGGCCTTTGCCGGGCTGCTGTGGCTGGAGCTGCGCCAATATGGTATCACCGAATTTGACCCGCAGATTCACGCCGCTGCGCGCTGGTTGATCGCCAATCGCTTTGCCAAGGATCATCCCGATCCCAATGTGCGCGGGCTTGTGCTGGGAACTGCGCGTGAAGCGCGGCGGACAAGGGCCAGCGCGTTACGCTGCTCCGCGATCTGGGCAGCTCCGTTTGCGGCGCGCTTCTTGCCGCCTATCTTGCGGCTTCCTCGA
>JAAUPH010000027.1 GCA_012035435.1 Sphingopyxis sp.
GCGCTTTGCCGCATTGGCTGGCATCTTGATTGGCGTCTCGGGCTTCGTCGGCGATGTGACGATTTCGGCGATCAAGCGCGATCTGCATGTCAAAGACAGCGGCAGTCTCATTCCTGGCCATGGCGGCGTGCTCGATCGGCTCGATAGCCTGACCTATACCGCGCCGCTGTTCTTCCATTTCACCCGCTACTTCTTCTTCTGAGGCGCCTTCCCGCGCAAGCCCCATGAGCCGCTGCCTCAGACCGCTCTTCTTTCTGCTGATCGTCCGACCGCTGGCCCTGCTGTGGCTGGTCGCGTTCGAGGGCGCGGCGGTGGTGCCGTCGCTGACGTTGCTGGCGGGCTATGCCGCCTATCTCGCTATCTGGGTGGTGCTGATTGTCATTGCCTCGTCGCTGGCTGCCCATGCGCGCACCGCGCTGATGGTGCTGATCGGCATCTGGGCTTTTACCGTCATTCTGCTGCCGCGCATGGCGCCAGATATTGCGCTCGCCGCCAATCCCGCGCTGACCCGCCTTGAGACCGACATCGCCATCGTTGCCGATTTGCGGCGGATGGGGGACAGTCACAATCCCGACGATCCGTATTTCAATGCGTTCAAACAGCTCACGCTCAAACAATATGGCGTCGACAAGGTGGAAGATTTGCCGGTAAATTATCGTGGCCTGCTGGCGGTCGAGGGCGAGAAGCTGACCTCGAAGCTGTTCGACGACTATGCCGACCGGCAGTTCGGCGCCCAGAAAGCGCAAAGCCAATTGGTCGATGCCGCCGGAGTGCTGAGCCCGACCATCGCGCTGCGCCGTCTGTCCAAATCGGCGGCGGGTACCGATCTGGAGGGGCATCGCCGTTTTCTGACGCAGGCCGAGGCTTATCGCTTTGCGATCGTGCAACAGCTGAACCAGTTGCAGGCCACGGCTATCACTTACGACGACGACAGCAACCGCAACACGGATCCAGACGCCGGTCGCGGCGTTCGCATCGACCCGGAAAACTGGCGCGAGGTACCCGATTTCCAATATGCAGCGGCGGCGACAGGCGACAAGCTGCGCGCCGCGATGCCGGGCATGATCTTGTTGCTGCTGTGGCTCGTGGTGCTCGGTGCCGGACTGCGCTTCGCCATCCGCCGCTTGGGCGATGCAGCATGACCGGGCTGTGGCGGCATGAGGCGCGGCTGTTCCTGCGCCAGCGGTTGGCGATCCCGGCGCTCGTCTTGCTGGCGCTGCTCGCTGTCGCCAGCGTGGTTGCAGGGATGGCCGAAATCGCCCGGCAGAAGGAAACCATCGCGCGCATCCAACCCCAACAGGCCGCCGATGTCGCCGCCATCGCCAGATGGGTGTCGGTCGAGGGCGATGCGGGCAATGCCGCTTACTACACGTTCCATGCGACGTGGGACGCGCCGTCGGCGCTTGCCTTCGCTGCCATCGGACAGCGCGACGTTGCACCTTATATTTTGCGGGTGCGAGCGCTGGGGCTGGAGGCGCAGCTGTACGAAAGCGAGAATTACAACGCCGAACTGGCGCTGCCCGGCCGGTTCGACTGGGCCTTTGTGCTGACTTATCTCGCGCCCCTGTTCGTGATCATCCTGCTCCATGACCTTAAATCCGGGGAGCGCGAGGCGGGGCGCATCGGCTTGCTCGCGGTCATGGCAAGGCACGAAGCTGCGCTGTGGCGACGGCGGGTGGCGTTGCGGCTGGGTATGCTGGTCGCCGCGCTGCTGCTTCCCTTTATAGTGGGAGCGCTGCTGTCGGGGGCAGGCATCGGCGCCATATTGCTCTTTGCCGCCACCGCCACCGCCTACCTGCTCTTCTGGGCGCTGCTATGTCTATTGGTCGGCTGCAAGGGCTGGAGCTCGGTCACCAACGCTGCCGCGCTCGCCGCAAGCTGGCTGGTGCTCACCCTCATCCTCCCCGCACTGGTGCATCTCGCCATCACCGCCGCGATCCCGGTGCGGCAGGGCGTCGAACTCACTCTGGCGCAGCGCGAAAAAATCCACGGTGGCTGGGACCGCCCCAAGGATGAAACGATGCGGGCCTTTTTCAAGGTCCATCCCGAATGGCGCGACACGCCGCCGGTCGGCAGCGGCTTTCACTGGAATGGTACTTCGCTTTCCAGCATCTCGGCGACCTCGCCGCCGCGCCTCAAGCGCAGGCCTATCGCACCGGGCTTGAGCAAAGGGACAGCTGGACAGCGCGCGCGGGCATCGTCCTGCCGGCAGTGGGAGTGCAAAGCATTATGCACCGCCTGGCCGTTACCGACATGCAGGCGGGGCTGGCCTATCAGGATCGAATTCGCGCCTACCATGATGCGCTCCGCCAATTCTATTATTCCTATGTCTTCAACGAAACACCGTTCCGCAAGGCCGATTTTTCCAAAGCGCCCGTATGGAAGCGGCCGTAGCCGCCCGCACGCCATGAGCGCTATGGTTGGGACAGCATGTCTGGCGGAATTCTGTGTCGATTTTGAGGTGCTTACTGCTGCAATCCGATTCCCGCTCGGTCCATTTCGCATGATAGATCATCGTGAAACGGCAGCTGCGGCGGGTGCGCTATTCTTATGACTGCGCCGCGACGTCGAAGGCGATATTCAGGCGCTCGCCTTGACGATAGGGAATCGTGCCATGCCACAATGTGGAGGGGAAGAGCACGAGCTTGCCCACTGATGGCGTCACCGTGCGGTAAGGGCGCAGGTCGAGATTGAGCTCCGCCGGCGGTGCGCCAAGGGTCAAATGGCCTTCCAAATCAGCCGTACCTTCGTCTGGTGGCGGGAGCGCCACGTAGAAGGCCGAGCTGATCCAGCCCAGCGGGTGGCTGTGGACGACGTTGTGGCCACCACCGTCAAGGCGCACGGACCAGCTGCCGGCAATATGGGGCGCGCCGCGTGGTTGGCCCAGTAGCGGGTGGGGAGGACTATGCCGCGGCAAGCATGCCACATAATCGGTCACCGCCGCCATCAGCGCTGCGCGGGCGCGCTGCAAGATGGGTTCGTGACGCAATAGGACGGACCGATCGGTCTGCGTGCCGCCGCGCACCGATTGTTCGGCATAGGGGCGCTGTGCCCGGTGCAGGCCGCGCAACGTCGCGGCAAGATCGTCCATCTCGGCTGTTGAGAGATTGACCATGATTTCGGAAACATAGAGTGGATCGCCATCCAGCCACGCCGCGCGGCTGTCCCGGGTAGAGCGCCAGATAGCGGACAGATAGGGCCACGCCTGTCCCGCGCCTGGCCCGTGGGTCATTGCCAGCGCAGCCGCTTCGGCAGCGGCAAATTCACCGTGGCGGCAGGTGGAAACGGGTGCGGCACAGCGCCGTGAAATTGTCACTGCGGCCGTCAAGTTGGGCCAGAAGCGCCCGGGCCGCATCGTCGCCAGTTTCTGCGGCGACGAAGGCGCGAGCAGGCAAGGTGGCCTGGCCGTCGCCGAGCGCTGCTTCAGCAGCGTCGAGGATGGCGGATGCGCGCGGCCAATCGCGATGCTGGGCGACGGCGCTGAACCATCCCATCCATAATGACGTATGGCTTGGCTGCTGTTTGCTGGCTGCTGCGAAGCTGGCATCGAATATGTCGCCATTCCCATGGGTCCAGCGCAGCCCGGCGAGCACGCGGTGGCCTTCAAGCCAGCCAGGGTTTGCCGCCAGTGCATCTGCCAGCAAAGCTTCGCCTTTCGGATATTGCCCCTCTGCTGCCAATGCCAGCGCATGATTGCGCAGGACGTCCGGGTTGGTAGGCCATAATCTTTGTGCCACGCTAAAATGCTCGGCAGCGGCATAGCCTAGCTCGAAGCGCGATTGCGCGAACAGGAATGCAATCAGCGGATCGTTGGGGATCAACGCCCGCGCTTTGGCGATGACAGTGTCTGCCTCGATCATCCGCTGCTGGCGGCGCAGCGCAGCAGCCTGTGTCATCAGCGTTTCAGCCGACGTTGCCACGCGGCTAAAATACCGCTTTGCAGTGCTGGTCGATGAAGGCTTGGTGCGTCGGCTGTTGCGCCGCAGCAGCGGCCATGGCGGCGCGCAGCTTCGCCATCCAGCCCGGCGCATCAAGATCGCGGAAATCGATGAGCGGGTCGGTGCTCTCCGGAATATTGCCCTGTCCGATATGGACGGCGAGCCAGCTGGGCGGCGCGAACAAATCCATCTCGCGCGCGACCAGGCGGCCGCTGCGGCGGAAATGGTCGATCTTCCATTGCAGGGTGTCGGGGATCGGTATGTTTGCGCAATAGCGCCACAGTTCGCTGTCGTCGCGGGTGGTGAGCTTATAATGAAGGATCAGGAAGTCGCGGATACGTTCGGTTTCGTTGACCGATATCCGGTTAAATTCGTCGATCGTCGCAGGGTCGAAGTCGCGCGTTGGGAACAGCGCAAGCAGTTTCGAAATATTGGCCTGGATCATATGTATGCTCGTGGATTCGAGCGGCTCCATGAAGCCGCTCGCCAGCCCGACGGCGACGACATTCTTGTGCCAGTTGCGTTTGCGCCGGCCGGTTGTGAAACGTAGCGGACGTGGGTCACCAAGTGCCGCGCCGTCAAGGCGGCTGGCGAGCAGGTCGGCGGCCCGGTCGTCCGCCATATACTGGCTGCAATAGACATAGCCGTTGCCTGTGCGGTGCTGCAACGGGATGCGCCATTGCCATCCCGCCTCTTGCGCGGTTGAGCGGGTGTAGGGGGTCGACGGGCCGTTGCTGGCACAGGGCATCGCCACCGCGCGGTCGCAGGGCAGCCAGTGTGACCAATCATCATAGCCGGTCTTGAGCGCTCCTTCTATCAACAGACCGCGAAAGCCCGAACAGTCGATGAAGAGGTCGGCGGCTATGATGCGCCCGTCCGCCATCGTTACGCTGTCGACGAAACCGGTCTCAGCGGTCAGCGTGACGTCGCCCACCTTACCCTCGATCCGCGTTACCCCGCGCGTCTCGGCATAGCGGCGCAGATAGGCGGCATAGAGGCCGGCGTCGAAATGATAGGCATAGTCAAAGGTCGACAGCACATTGCGTTGGTCCGGCGACGGGCGGGTAAAACGGCCCGCGCGAGCGAGATGCCAGGCCATTGAATAATCATCGATACTGGTCGCATCGCCCTCGCCGCGGGCCTTTAACCAATATTGGTGCAGCGGAACGATGTCGAACGCGCGGCCGTGCGGGCCAAAGGGGTGGAAATAGCGCTGGCCCACCGCGCCCCAATCGGCGAATTTGATACCCAGTTTGAAACTGCCCATGGTTTCGCGAACAAATTCGCGCTCGTCGATCCCCAGCGAATCGTTGAAGGTGCGAATGGGCGGAATGGTCGCCTCACCGACGCCAACAGTGCCGATGTCTTCCGATTCGATCAGCGTGATGGCGCAGCCGCGGGTCAACGCGTTGGCCAGCGCCGCTGCTGTCATCCAGCCCGCCGAACCACCGCCAACGATTACCACCGATCGGATCCGCCGATCCCCTTCAGTCATGCTTTTGTCCTCAATCTATGGGTCAACCGATTATACATAAAAAAGACGGGCCGAAACATGCGCTTCGGCCCGTCCAGTGCTCCCCCTCCGCTAAGCTAGCGGGATGTTTTCGTCAGAAGCTGAACTTCACTGCCGCCGAAAGGGTGCGGCCCACCACCGGTGTCCCACTGACCACCACCGGGTTGGTGGTCGGGTCAACCAGCGTGCTGCCATTGCCGCGGAAGTCGAGCCGGTTGAAAAGGTTATAGGCCTGCAGGCTCAACTCGAGATTTTCCATCGGGCGAACCGCGATGTTGCCATTGAAGATTGTCCCGCCGGGATACGTGTTGCCCGGATCGTCGCGCACGCCCGTCTGACCGGTCGCTGCCAGTCCGACCGAGACAATGTCGGCGAAGTCATAATTTGCCGACAGCGTGTAGGTGAGCGAAGGCAGATACGACGCCCGGCGATAGGCCGCCGCGCCGCTACCCAGCTGCCGCGAGCGCGAATAGGTCGCATTCGCCACGAACGAGAAGCCGCCGGTTTGGTAGGTGCCGAAGAACTCCAGCCCCTTGGACTTATATTTGGCGTCGATCACACAGCCACCGGCCGCGCCGCCGCAGCGGGTTGCGGACAGTTCGAATGTGCTCTGCTTGAAATTGGCGCTGAGCAGCGTCAGTTCCAGCGTGTAGCGGCCGCCGCCAATGTCGCCGCGGTTCTTGATGCCAAGCTCATATTGATTAACGAAGTCGACCGATGGCGTGACGCCATCCGACGCGCAGCCGCCAGCCCCCGTGCGCGCCGCTTCGCTGGTGCAAAGCGATCCGTCCCCGGCAAATTTGCCGCCAAAGGTCTGGCGGTCCGCGTTGAACCGGCCGCCACGCGATGCGCGGATGAACAGGCTGGTATCATCATTGGCTTTGAACAAGCCGCCGGCCGTCCAGCTGGTATAGCTGCGGCTGTAATTCACGACTTCAGCTGCGCTGTTGCTGACGATGCCCGGAATCAGGATGCCGCCCGAGCTGATGTTAAACTCGGCACCCCCTTGCGTGCCGCCGCCAGACGCCTTGATCCGTTCAAAGCGGATGCTGGCATCGAGGCCGAAGCGGTCGGAGTCGACTTCCAGCGCCACGAACGGCGCGGTGTTAGTATAGCTGAGGTCATAATCGCGAGCGCAGCAGCTGCCCCAATTATTGTTGTACCCTGACTGACCCTCGACCGTTAGGCGGTTGCCTGCGGCGGTGAACAGGTCAAGCTGCGCCGGATTGTCGCCGGACAGTTCGCGCAGCGATTTGTTCACATGCCAGTCCATCGCAATGTCCTGATTCATGAAGAAATAGCCGGCACGTGCGGTGATATCCATGCCGCCGGTGTCAAATTCGCCTGCCAGCGTCAGATTGTTGGCAATGCTGCCGATGTCGCGAATGTTGGTGCGGACGTTGACGTTGTTGTCCAAGTAGGTCGCGCTATAGAGCTGACCCGCACGCGGCCCGCTGGCATAGCGGATCGCGCCGACGACCTGACCGTTGACGGTCGAGCCCAGCACCCCCGACGTGCGCGTTACGTTCAGGAACGGTGCGGCAAAACTGCCCGACATGTCCGACCAGCGGAAATTATTGTCGAGCGTGATATTGTCGCCAAATTCATAATGCAGCTGAGCGCCGACACTGGTCTGCTTGGTGCTGATCCCGTCGATCGGCTGACGTTCAAGGACGCCCGCACGATCGAGAAACAGCGCCGTGCGATTCAGCGTCGAATAGTTCGACTGCTCGCGTCCGTCGAAGCCGGGGAAGGGATTGATGTTGCTGATCGCGTTGCCGGTTTTGGTGGCCAGTGCAGGCGCGCCGGTGTAGTTGGGATCGCGCGTATCGGCGACCTTCACGAGCAACCGGAAAAAGCCTTTACCGCCGCCAATGTCCTGCGTGAGGTTGGCCTTGACCTGAAAGCTTTCACTGACATTGAAATCGGCCTTCAGCGGGCCGCGACCCGATTTGAAAAAACCGCCGACATGAAAGCGCAGGCTGTCGTTGATCGGCCCGCCATAGCGCATATCGAGCCGCGTTTCGCCAAAGTTCACGCCCTTATTCAGCTGAACAAAGCCGCCTTCATTCTCACCGTTGTGGCTGATGTAGTTGATGACCGCACCAGGCGCCTGCGACGTAAAGGTCGTGGCGCCGCCGCCGCGAACCGATTCAAGACGCTCAACGCTGGCGTCGAAACGGGTCCAGTAATCGTTGTTGCCAAACTGGATGTCGCCAAACAAAACGGTCGGAAGCCCGTCTTCCTGCAACTGTACGAACGGCGAACCGCCGGTTGCAACGGGCAGACCGCGCACCGCGATATTGGCGTTGCCGCCCGGGCCCGCCGTGCCCGCAGCCTGAATGCCAGGGATCAAACGATAGATTTCCGATTCGGATGCGGGTTTGAAATTGGCAATCAAATCTGCATCAACGCTGGTGACCGAAATTGCGCTGTCGAGCTGGGTCTTGTTGCCACCAGACGCCGTCACAACGATCACGTCCAGGCCGCTGGCCTCTTCTTCTGAGGCATCCTGCGCCCATGCTGGTGCGCTGACGGCGGCGCAGGCGATTGCGATCGCCGATACGCAATGATTCGAAAAACTCTTTCGCATGCTAACCCTCCCCGAGACCTTGGCGCGCACATTGTCACGCGTCTGCCATAATGAATCTCAGATATGGAAATCGTTTGCAATAATTTTTTGCAATCGTTTGTAGAGAAATGCTGATTGGCCAAATTCGTGACCGCCCTGAATCGTTCAAGCGTCGCGTCAGGAGGCGATTGGCACCCGTGAAGGCGATGCCGCGGGCGCAATGCGCGCAACCGAAATAGCCGCGAACAGCATCAATATGCCTCCAAACATCAGTGCGTTGCGTGGATCATTGCCCAGCAACAATCCATACATCCATGGCATGGTGAAGGCGTACAGGATCATCGGCGCACAGATCATCATGTTGAATATTCCCATATAAACGCCGGTGCGTTCAGGCGGGATGCTGCTCGCCAAGATGATGTAAGGGTTGCCCATGATACTGGCCCAGCCAAGGCCGATTCCAGTGACCGCCAGAAACAGCAGCCATGGTTCAGTCACTTGCGGAATTGCCACCATCGAGATCGCCGCAGCGATGAGGCAGGCCGCGTGCAGACGGGCAGCGCCGAAGCGGCGTGCCAGCGATGGCAGCACCAAGAGTGCCGCCAAAAAAGCGATGAAATTGTAAAGCGCGCCGGCCTGACCATAAAGCAGTTGTGCATTTTGAAATTCGACCGATTTGTTATCGGCCGTTCCGAAGATCGATCGCGCAACGGAATTGTTCACATAGGTCCAATAGGCAACCATTGCGTACCATTGGAACAGGCTCATCAACGCCATTGTGCGCATTGGTTTTGGCATGGCCAGTATCGCGTGCCAAACCTCGCTTAACGTCGCGCCGGGATTGCGTGGCAGCGCTTTGATCCGCGCTTGCTCGTCATCGGTAAGCGGCAGTTCGGGGACCCGCAAGATCGACCACGCAATCGTTGCAACAGACAGGAAGGCGCCGATCCAGAACGATACGAGCACGAAGTCGGGAATGCCGCCATCGCTGCTTGTGCGGCTCATGCCAAGCCAAACCAGCAGCGACGGGCTTAGATAAGCCAAGGTTTGTGCAAGACCGGTAAACGCGCTCTGACTGAGAAACCCGAAGCCACGCTGTTCGGGATTGAGCCGGTCGTTCACATAGGCGCGGTAAGGCTCCATCGTCACATTGTTGCCGACGTCGAGCAGGAACAGCACCGAAAACGCCATAATGATCGACGCGCTGAGCGGCATGAAGAACAAACCCAGCGAACACAGCATTGCGCCGATTAGGAAATAGGGGGTGCGCCGCCCCCATTTGCTGGCCGTTCGGTCGCTCATCACGCCAACGATGGGCTGCACAATCAATCCGGTGAGCGGCCCCGCAATGCCCAGCCAGGAAAAATCCGCCTCGTGTGCGCCAAGATATCCCCAGATCGGCGACATATTGGCCTGTTGCAAGCCGAAGCTGTATTGCAGGCCAAGGAACCCCAGATTCATCTGCAGTATCTTGCCCCATGACAAATGAGGTTTGGCTTGCATCGCCGACATGACCCTCTCCTTTATCGGCGGCTTTTGCCGCTCTGTGATGATGCCTAGCGCAATCCACATAGTTTACAACAAACGATTGCAAACGTTTTTGGGTCACCCTTGCGTTCGGTCGCGAATGGCCGCACAGACTGGATCATGAATGGACTTAAACATGTGCGCAACATAACCGACTTGGCACGGTTGGCAGGGGTATCGACGGGCACGGTGTCCCGCGCATTGGCGAATTCGCCGTTGATTGCACAAAAGACGCGCGACCATATCCAGACGCTGGCGCGCGAACATGATTTTCGTCCCAACATCATGGCGCGGAATTTGCGCAACAAACGCACGGGGGCCATCGCCGTGATCATCCCGTTGGGCCACGAGGCAGGCCAGCATATTTCGGACCCCTTTTTCATGGCCTTGCTGGGGCAGCTTGCCGACGCGCTGAGCGAACGGGGACATGACCTGTTGTTGTCGCGCGTCATTCCAACCAACGCAGATTGGCTGTCCAATGTGGTAAACTCCGGACGGGTTGATGGCGTCATTCTAATTGGCCAATCCGACCAGACCATTGTCATCGATAAAGTCGCCGCGCGGTACCTTCCGCTGGTGGTATGGGGCGCCAATCTGGCCGACAAAATACATTGCTCGGTCGGCACCGACAACCGGAAGGGGGGCGAGCTTGCCACGCGGCACCTGATCGAGCGTGGCGCAAAACATTTTGCATTCTTTGGCGATCCGATCGCGCCGGAAATTGCCGAACGGCTGGCAGGGGTGCGCAATGCGCTTGCGTCCGATGGCCGTGGCGACGTGCTCACCATGGTTCCGGCTCACCTGACGGATGAAACCGCGCATCCGGCGATCGCCCGCTGGCTCGCGCATGTCGACAAGATACCCGACGGCATCATCGCCGCATCGGACGTCATCGCCATGGCCGCGCTGCGAGCGCTCAGCGAGCGCGGGTGCGCGGTGCCCGGCGATGTCCGCATCGTCGGCTATGACGATCTTCCTCTCGCCAACCAGACCATGCCGCCGCTGACCAGCATACGTCAGGATCTGGCCGCTGGTGCCGCGCATATGGTCGACTTGCTTTTTCGCCGCATCGCCGGCGACGCGACCGAATCGGTTGTCATCCAACCGCAGCTGATCGTGCGCGGATCCAGCTAGGGTCCTGACCCTAGGTCCTGACCCTGGGGAGCATCCACCGCCAGTGCGAGCGCACCAAGTAGGCCGGACCGGTCGCCCAACCCCGGCGCGACGATGACGCGGCTGAAATCTCCCTTGAAGTAATTGCCGCCAAGGCGCGCCGCCTCCCGCTGTATCCGGGACAGGAGAAGGGGCGTCGCCATAACGCCGCCGCCGACTATTATCCGGCCCGGCTCCATCATCGCTTGAAGGTTGACGCAGAGCTGCGCGATATAATGTGCAATGACGACGTGTGCGACATGATCATGCGGAAGGTCTGAGAGCGGGACTCCCCAGCGCGCAAAGATAGCAGGGCCGCTAGCCAACCCCTCCAAACAGTCGCCATGAAAGGGGCAAGTTCCTGCAAACCTCAAATCCTGCTCGTGGCGCGACAGCCGGATGTGCCCCATCTCGGGGTGCGTAAGCCCGCGAAGGGTGCGTCCTTCGACGACAATGCCCCCGCCGATACCGGTACCGACCGTGACATAGACGGCGACGCGCTGGTCGGTCGCCGCGCCCCACTTCGTTTCGGCCAGCGCTGCGCCATTGACGTCGGTATCAAATCCGACAGGGACATCCAGCGCACGACCGATCGGTCCGGCAATGTCGGCGCCGGACCAGCCGGGCTTGGGGGTCACCCCGATATGCCCCCAATCGGCCGCGTTCCTGTCCAGAGAGACCGGGCCGAAGCTTGCCACACCGGCGGCGCGGACAGTACCATTTCGGCGTGACGCTGCGATCAGCCATTCGGTAACTGCGCTCAGCGTTTCAGCGGGCGTTGTCGTAGGGAAACGTGCGGCCTCACGCACGTCATGGTCGCCGCTGACAATGCCAACGACAAACTTCGTACCGCCAGCCTCGACACAGGCATAATTAGGCGTTTCGCTCATGCGCCAGTTGCTATGATCCGGCTGGTCGCACCGTCAAGCGCGATCCGTGCAAAGGGTGCGATGGTCCCGCCGAACTGCGCGCTTTTGAGGACCGGATCATTGTCGATATCGCGCCCTTTCACGCCCCAGAAATCGATGAAGCTGATGACCTCGAGCGAACCCGGCAACACTTGCCACGCATAGGCTTGGCGCGGTTCGCTCGCCGGATTTGCGAGCACCAGCCCGCTGCCGTTAAGCGGCGTATATGGACCATGCAGCGCGGATGCTACCATGCCATAAAGACCTGTCGGCGCGGCGCGCGCATCGGGCGCAAAAACATGCCGCTGCGACGACCAGAAAAGATAATAGAGACCCTCATGAACAAAAACATGCGGCCGCTCCATCTCGTTCACCAGCGGTTCGCTGTCGATCAGCGGCGGATTGAGTGTGAATGGCGCGAAGCCGTCCCGGTCTTGCGCGCGCGCCAGCCCGATAACGCCGTCGAACGCAGGGTTTGAGCGATGGCCGCCTTTCGATCCCGTGAACAGCAGATAGCCTTGCCCGTCGGCCGGATCGCGGAACCAGTAGGGGTCGCGAAACCCCTTGATCATCCCTGCCACGCCCGGCGTTACTGCGGTATCGGCATAGAGATTGGCGTCGCTTGCGACCGACTCGTTCAAATCATGCCAATCGGCAATATTGGGCAATCCGTCATTGAACTGCAATCGGCCTACTGCCTGGAACAGGCGCTGTTCAAACCCGTGTCCATCGTCGCCGCGCCGCCCCGTCGCGGTAAACCATGTCGTTGCCTTGCCTGAAGCAGGGTCAAGCCGCGTCGATCCCGACCATTCGCGGCTTCCCGGCGAAAAATTGTCGGGCAGCATCGCGCCACAGTCACGCCATTGCCCGTCCCGGCGAAACAGCAGACGGAGACGGGCATGGCCATGCCGATCATCAGGGTTCGCGGTACGGGGGGCCGACAACATCACCCACAAATCCCCGCCAGCCACTTGTGCGACCATGCCATGATCGTCTTGGACAGGCCAGATATCCCACAACCATAGGCCTGGAACAGCAAATCTTAAGTCAGTTTCGTTAAACGCCCGCGTTTCCATATGGGCAAAAGATGATGACCAATCGTCGATGGAAAACGTCCATTGCGTCGGCGTTGGTCCTGGGAAGCTGGGGTCTTCTTGCAGCAGATTTGGCATGGTTGTCCGTACATTTTTAATCGATTGCATGAGATCCATAGCGAACCATCACAGCTGTTACAACAATCGATTGCATGAGATAGTGAAGAGTCGCTCGAGCCTTGACGGGCAAGCACAGTCGCTGCGATCAAACGGACAGATTGTCGGCCAGAAAATGCCGCATCCGGTCTAGCAGATGCTCCATGGCAGGCTCATTGGCGCGCAAAATATGATTGTTGCTGTCGAGCGTCACCAGCGACGCGCCGTTGATCGACGAGGCGAGTGCGATCGCCTGATCCATCCCGACGCGCTGATCGCCGCGGGCATGGAAAATTAGCGTCGGCACGTCGAGTTCAGCGAGCCGGTGGCGGACGTCGATGCGGCTGAACAGCTCCAGAAAGGCGATGGCATTGGCGGGCGATACCGTCTGCCGCTGGAAATTGTTGAACCAGTCCAATTCCTCGGCCGTCGCCGAAGGGGTGAAGGATTCAGAGAATATCTGGCGGTATGTCGGGCTGTCCTTGCCCCAGCCATGCTTGACGAGGGTGATCACCGCCTCGCGCTGCGCGGCTTCCTCCGCACCGGCATGATGGCGCCAGCCGCAGCTATAGCCGCCGAGCAGGATCAGGTGTGAAACGCGGCGCGGGTGCCGCGCTGCATATTCGATACTGACCGCGGCGCCTTGCGACAAGCCGAACAAGGGGAAGCGTTCCAACCCCAGCGCATCGACAGTCGCCTCGAGGTCAGAGACCAGCGCTTCAAACGACAAGTCGCTTACGTCCCAGTCCGACAGCCCGTTGCCGCGTTCGTCATAGCGCACCAGTTGAAAGCTCTCGGACAAGCCGCTGACCATCCGCCCCCACAGGGGGCTGCCCCAATCCAGTTCCAGATGGTTGAGCCAGTTGGCGGTCTTGACCAGCACCGGGCCGCCACCCGTTACCGCATAGGCGATCCGCACCCCGTCCTTGGCAAAGCAATAGCGGACATTCTGGTTGGGCGACGGCGGATCAGCGACCGGTCCAGCGTCGCCCAGCGCCAGGGCCGCCGCAGCAAAACGTTCGCGGTCGGCGTCGGCCTGGATCTTCTCCTTCTCGGCCGAACCGGTCGCCCGCCGCTCGTTGGCGACGCGCTTGCGTTCGGACTGCATCCTTTCATAGACACGCTCGGCCACCTCGGGCGCGAAGTCGACCCGCTTCAGGCGCACGTCGATGATCTCGACGCTGAAGCCGAGGCTCTTGCCGGCCATCGGGTGGTTCAGGTCGACGTCGACGACCGAGAGCCCGATCTTCTCGACGGTGACGGGGCGCGGCCCCATCTGCGTCGGCACGACGATCTGCATGCCCACGGCCAGCCTCTGGTTCTTGAAGTGCTTGCGCGGGATGCGCTGCACGAGGCCGGGACGGCGCTCGCCGTAGGCCTGGTCCGGCGTCACGGTGACGTCGAAGGTCTCGCCGGCTTCGCGACCGATGAGCGCGGCCTCGAGGCCGGGAATGATGGCGTTGTGGCCGATCAGCACGGCCAGCGGCTCGCTCTCGCGCGAGCTCTCGATGGCCTCGCCGCCCGCCTCGGACACGGTGTAGTGCAGGCGGACGACGTGGTCTTTCTCGATCTTCATGGGGATTCCAAAACTCCGGATGAGGCGCTGGCAGCCAGCGCGCGGGTTGGGGCAGACTCCGCGGCCATGACCGGCCGCAACGCCCTGCCCCGCCATTATGCCGCCGCGCTTCTCGCGCTGCTGTTGGCCG
>JAAUPH010000028.1 GCA_012035435.1 Sphingopyxis sp.
CGCGCGCGCGCGGCTAGCTGCGCGGCACGTTCGGCGCGCTGCCGTTCGAAACTGTCATAGCCGGCCGGTGTACAGCGTCGTCTTTCCGCCCTCGAGATGGAGGATGTGGTCGACAACATTGTTAAGCAAATCGCGCTCGTGGCTGATCACCACCATCATCGCGGGGTAGCTTTTGAGGAAATTTTCCAGCCACAATGTCGCTTCGAGATCGAGGTGGTTCGACGGTTCGTCGAGCAGCAGCAGGTCGGGCTGTGAGAAGAGCAGCGCCGCCAGCGCGACGCGCATCTTCCAACCGCCCGAGAAACTGTCGAGCGGCTGCGCCTGCATTTCTTCATCGAAACCCAGCCCGATGAGAATGCGCGCCGCGCGGGCGGGGGCGGTATAGGCATCGATGGCGATCAGCCGTTCATAGACATGGCTGAGCCGGTCGGGATCGGCGCCGCTTTCGCCCAAGACCTCGCTTTCCTCCATCAGCGCCGCGCGCTCGGTGTCGGCGGCGAGCACGGTGTCGAACGGGTCGCGTCGCCCGCGGGAGCCTCCTGCGCGATATAGCCGATGCGGGTGCCTTTTGGCATCTCCAGCGCGCCATCGTCGGCCTCCAGCTGGCCGATCATCACCTTCATCAGCGTCGATTTGCCCGCACCATTGCGACCAATGAGGCCAATACGCGCCTGCCCCGGCAGCGCAGCGGTGGCGCGGTCAAGGATGGTGCGTCCGCCAAGGCGCACGGTGATGCCGTTCAGGTTGAGCATGATGGGGCGGGCCTTAGCAGAGGCGGGCGTTCATGTAAGGCTTTAGAGCGTGATGAGAAGAAGTTTGTGCATCGTGATTGCGGTGCACAAACTTCTTCTCATCACGCTCTGATCCATGTGCGAATATTTGCTCGACCGGGGCGGCACACTGGCTTAGCCCGTCTATTGCAACACGGCGGGAGCTCCATCATGACCAGCGTAGCGGCCGAGCGCCACATCACCCTCGACGCGCTGCGCGGATTTGCGGTGATGGGGATATTGGCGATGAACATCATCGCCTTTGCCATGCCCGACATGGCTTATATCACCCCGCTCGCCTCGGTGCCGCAGGCTGCGAACGACACCGTCAACTGGCTGCTGTCGTTCGTGCTGGTCGATGGCAAGATGCGCGGATTGTTTTCGCTGTTGTTCGGGGCGTCGATGCTGCTGATCGTCGAACGCGCGGCAGCAAAGGGGGAGAATCCGGCGCAGATCCATTATCGGCGGATGATCTGGCTGGGCCTGTTCGGCCTGTTCCATTTTTCTTCATCTGGTTTGGTGATATCCTGTTCCTATATGCCGTGGTCGGCAGCATCGCCTTTCTGGCGCGCAGGTGGGAACCCCGGCGACTGATCAGATGGGCGCTGGGCGTGTATGTGTTCGCGGCAATGCTCTGGTCGATGGTTTTCGGCGCGATCCTGTTTCTGGAAATCGCCGCGACCGCGCCGGGCGCCAATGCCGAGTTGGTCAAGGCCTATCAGGGCATGATGGAGGATCCAGCCTTTGCGCTGGCGGGCAGTGAATATCTGGCGGCCTATGGCGGCAGCTATGCCGATGCGGTTGCGCACCGGTTCGCCGACTGGGCCGGGCCATTGGTGTTGGTGGTCCAGAACATCACCGAAACGCTGCCGCTGATGTGGCTGGGCATGGCACTGTTCAAAACAGGGTTTCTGACCGGCAAATTGGAGAGCGCAGTCTATCGCCGCTGGGCGGTGCGGCTGGTGCCTGCGGGGCTGATCCTTTCGCTGCTGATCGGGCTGGGCGTGTGGCGGATGGGGCTGGGGTCGATTGCCGCCTTCAACGGGCTGTTCGCCTGGTCACTGATCCCGCGGCTGATGCTGACCATTGGTTATGCTGCACTGCTGGTGCTCGCGGTGCGCGCGCTGGCCGGGAGCGGATTTCTTGCGCGGGTCGCGGCGGCGGGGCAGGCAGCCTTTACCAATTATCTGGGCACCAGCATCGTCATGACGACCATCTTTTATGGATATGGGCTGGGGCTGTTCGCGACCGTCAGCCGGGCGCAGCTATGGTTGTTCGTGATCGCGATGTGGATTGTCATGCTGCTATGGTCCAAGCCCTGGCTGGACCGTTTTCGCTATGGCCCGCTGGAGTGGCTGTGGCGCAGTCTGGCGCGCGGCACGCCGCAGCCGATGCGACGCTAAAATTTTCTATTGCGAGGCATTCGCAGATAGTCTAGCGAATGATTCTCAATAGAGAGGGTCTGCCGTGATCGTTTGTGTCTGCAATGCCATCAGGGAACGCGAAGTGCGCGAGGCCGCGCAAAAGGGAGCACGCAGTCCTGCCCGCGCCTACCGTGACCTTGGCTGCCAGGTGAAATGTGGTCAGTGCGTCCCGTTCGCGCGAGACATTATCGGTCGTGAGCGCGCGACTGCTTGTTAGTCGCAATAGCTGAAAAAGCCTGATTTTCCGCCATTTTTTGACTGTTCCTGCCGTGCGAACAGCGCTATGATGCGCAGCGCATATCAAGGATAGGATAGAAAAAATGAAGGGCGATCCCCAAGTCATCGATTTCCTCAACGAGTCGCTCAAGAATGAGCTGACCGCGGTGAACCAATATTGGCTCCATTACCGGATGCTCGACAATTGGGGCGTGGCCAAGCTGGCGGCGTTTGAGCGCCATGAATCGATCGACGAGATGAAGCATGCCGACAAGCTGGCCGAGCGCATCTTGTTTCTGGGCGGCCTCCCCAATTTTCAGATGCTTGGGCGGCTGCGGATCGGCGAGACGGTCGAGGAGATTTTGAAGGCCGACCTTGAGCTTGAGCATGAGGCGCTGCCGCAACTAAAGAGCGCAATTGCCCATTGCGAAACAGTACGCGACTTCGTCAGCCGCGACCTGTTTGCGATGATCCTTGCCAGTGAGGAAGAGCATGTCGACATGCTGGAAAAGCAGTTCGATCTGATCGAGCGGATGGGAATTGCCAATTACATCCAACTGAATTCGGAGAGTGCCGGGTCGGAGTGAGTTTGGCCCCGTTCGCTGGCGGCGAACGAGATAGCTTTACTTTAGGTCCTGACCCTAATCTACGCTGCAAATCCCTTGGCGCGGCCGAAACCGGCAACGGGGCGGCGCTGGACCAGCGGATTGGATTCGCGCTCCAGCGCGTCGAGTGTCGCGTTGAACAGCGAACGCAGGCCGACGACCTTCGGCAGATATTCTTCGGGTGACACCCGCATTTCGACGCAGCGCCGGGCGAAAGTCTCAATATCCTCGGCCACATTCGCCAGCTGTTCGGCACCGAACTGGCGCGATTCGCCCTTGAGCGTGTGGGCGGGGATGACCAGGCCGCGCGCATCGCCGTCGCGCATCGCGGCTTCGATCGCGAGCACCGATTTGGTCCCATCCTCCCGAAAATAGCCGAGAATCCGGACAAACGCCGACCCCAGCTGCGCCCGCGACGCGCGATATTCATCCCAATCAATCAGTGTCTGGTCCTGATCCGTCATCATTATCGCCCTTGAACCGATAAGGTCCCCGGACTGCTATGGCGATGAGGGGTAAAAATCAGGTTACGGATCGGCGGCAGTTATGACGTCGCTGCGGCGTTGATGTGCCAAATGGGGCCATCGCGCTCGACCATCAGCGTCCAGCCATGCTGCGCCGCCAGCGCCGCCGCTTCGGCCTCGGCGCGGGGATCGTCGCTGAGCAACAGTGCCGCCGCTGCACCGCGCATCGCGCGCGCCAGTCGCAGCGCGGGCCACGGACAGCGCATTCCGCGCGCATCGACCGTGACCGGGTCGGTCATCCTTCGTCGTCGAAAGGATTGCGGCTGTTGCGGAAGTTCAGCCGGATCGGCACGCCCTCAAACCCCAATTCCTTGCGCATGCCATTGGTGAGGTAGCGATGGTAGCTTTGCGGGAGCAGATCGGTGCGGGTGCCAAAGATGATGAAGGTCGGCGGCCGTGTCCGCGCCTGCGTCATATAGCGCAGCTTGATCCGTTTTCCTCCCGGTGCAGGCGGCGGGTTGGCGTCGCGCGCGCGTTCGAACCAGCGGTTCATTTTGGCGGTTGAGACGCGCTGCGACCAGATTGCGCGTTGCTCAAAGGCAACGCGCAGGAGCACGTCGATGCCCTTGCCCGTCGCGCCCGATACGGTCAGCAGCGGCACCCCGCGCACCTGCGCCAACCCCTCGTCCAGCGCGCCGCGCACGCCGTTAAACAGGCTACTGGCGTTTTCGGCGACATCCCATTTGTTGAGCGCAACGATGAGCGCGCGGCCCTCGTCCAGCACCCGGTCGGCGATGCGCAAATCCTGCGCCTCCAGCCCTTTGGTCGCATCGAGCAGCAGCACGACCACTTCGGCAAAATCGACCGCGTGCAGCGCGTCCGCGACCGACAATTTCTCAAGCTTGTCCTGCACCTTGGCGCGCTTGCGCATGCCGGCAGTGTCGAACAGCTGAATCTCACGCACCGCGCCGTCGCGGTCCTCCCATTGCCATTCGACGCGGATCGAATCGCGGGTGATCCCCGCCTCGGGCCCGGTAATCAGCCGATCTTCACCGACAATCCGATTGATCAGCGTCGATTTGCCCGCATTGGGCCGCCCGACGATGGCGAGCTTGAGCGGGGCATTCTCATCTTCCTCGTCAAAGGTCGGGGCATCATCTTCGCCCTCAGGCGGTTCCACATAAGGGCGCAGCGCATCGAACAGATCGACGACGCCTTCGCCATGTTCGGCGCTCAACCTGATCGGATCGCCCAGACCCAGTGCATAGGCCTCCAGCACGCCCTGTTCGCCTGCCTTGCCCTCGGCCTTGTTCGCGATCAGCACTACGGGCGCCGCCTCGCTGCGCAGCCAGCGGCCGATTTCCTCATCCAGCGGGGTCAGCCCGGCGCGCGCGTCAATCATGAACAGCGCGACATCGGCCTCGCGTACCGCAATTTCGGTTTGCGCGCGCATGCGCCCGGGCAGGCTGGCGGGATCATGTTCTTCGAACCCCGCCGTATCAACGATCAGAAATTCCAGACCAAGCAGATTGGCGTCGCCCTCGCGCCGGTCGCGCGTCACCCCCGGCTGATCATCGACCAGCGCGAGCCGTTTTCCGACGAGCCGGTTGAACAGCGTCGATTTGCCGACATTGGGTCGGCCGATAATGGCGACAGTGGCCTTGCGGGCCATGGTTCCAACGTCCTTCAGCGGCGCCCTTAGCGCCAAGCGGTGATGCGCCCGCGATCGTCGAGCAGATACAGCACGCCGCCCGCCACAATCGGGGGCTGCGACAGCGGGGTTTTCAGTTCCTGCGTCGCCACCACGCTGCCGTCGGCGGGCGAGACTTCGGCAAGCTGACCTTCGGTGTTGACGAGGATCAGGCGCCCGCCGGCGAGTACGGGCCCGGTCCAGCGGATCGGATCCTTTTTCTTTTCCTCGTTGCGAAAGCGCGCCAGCTGCGCAATCCAGCGGACTTTGCCTGTTGCCCGCGCGATGCAGAGCAATTTGGCATCGTCGGTGACGGCATAAATCCATTCGCCCGCAACCCACGGCGTCGAAATGCCCGCAATCGAAATTTCCCAGCTGCGCTGGCCGGTGAGCAGTTCATAGGAGGCCATGCGTCCGCCCTGACCCAGCGCGAACACGCGGCCGCGGTCGATCACCGGATCGGCATCGACGTCGGTCAGCGTCGACACTGACAGCGCCATGCTGGTCCGCGCAAGCGCATCATCCCACAGGTCACGGCCATTTTCATAGCGATAGGCCTGAACTTCGCCCGACGAAAAACCTGCCACAATCGTGCTCTGGTCCGCCGCCGGCGATCCTGCGCCGAACACGCTGCCCGCCTCCAGCGAGGCCGAGGCCTGCCACTGCACCGCACCGTTGGCAGCGTCGAGCGCGAACACCTGATTATCCTGCGTCATCACATAGACGCTACCGAACGCCAGCGTCGGCGCGCCGCGCAGCGGGCCAGCGGGCTTTGCGCGCCACAATATGGCACCGGTTTCGGCATTAATCGCGACAACATCGCCAACGCCGCTGGTGGCATAGACGAAATTGCCCTCCACCGCGACACCGCCGCCGAACAGGGCCCTGGCGAAATCCTTGCCATCCGACCCGATGCTGGTGCGCCACAAAGACGCGCCGGTATCCGCCGCAAACGCATTGACCACAGCGTCCGTGCCGACGGCAAACAGCCGTGCGCTGCCCACGACAGGGGGCGAGGCCAGCCGCACCTTGTTACTGCCGCCCGCAATGTCGGCCGACCAGATCAGCGCGCGCGAATTGCCCAGCGCGACATGGCCCATGGATTTGGAGGCATTGCCGCCCGATTGCGGCCAATCGGCGTTGGCCTGCGCCGCGGGGACGATAACTTCGAGCCCAGCGATCGCGGGGTCCAGCTTTACGCTGGCATCGTTCGACAGGATCGACACGCGGTTGCCGACCGTCGGCGTCTTGGGCCCACCATCGCCGCCGCCAATCACACCGCAGCCCGCCAGCGGCAGCACCGCCAGCGCCGCAATCATCCAGTTGCGACCAATGCCATCGCGCTTATTTCGCATTCAAACTGTCCTTCTTTGCCGCCGCCGGGTCTTCGACCGCGTCGACGCCGAGCATTCCTGCCATCTGGATCGCCCGCGATTGCAGCTGCGGCGGGACATCCTTGATCTTGGCAATCTTGGCATACAGCGCACCTGCCTGATCGAACCGCCCGGCCTGATAATGGGCGATGGCGGTCAATTCAGCAGCGCTGGGGTACCAGGCCGACACTGGATCGGTACGCCCGATGATGGGGGCCAAACGCGCAATCACCAGTTCTGGTTTCAGCGCATCGAATTCGAGTGCGGTCTGGCGGATCAGCGCCATGTCGCGCAGCGATTGATCAACCTTATCATCGGCGGCCAGCACCGCCAGCAGTGCCGCTGCACCCTTACGGTCGCCCTGTTCGGCCTTCATATTGGCGAGCTGGATCGTGGCGGCGGCGCGATAGGCCGGGGTGCCATCACGCTTGATCGTGGTGAGCGCGGTGGTCGCAGCCTTGGCCTGACCGGCCTTAAGCTTCTCAAACGCGGCGACCAGCGCTTCGCCCTTGTCTGCGGCCAGCTGTTGCTGCCGGTTCTGCCAGAACAGATAGCCGCCAAAAGCGAGCAGCACGATGAGCACAAGACCGATGATCCAGCGGCCATAGCGGCGCGCAAAGGCGTCCATCGCGTCCTTGCGGACAGCTTCATCGACTTCCTGCAACAAGGCGGCATTGGCGGGGGGCCGAGTGGCCAAGCGTTCCTCCATCATCAATCACGGCCGCAGCCCTGCGGCAGCGTGCGGGCCGTCCATAGCGAGCGCCCCTGAAAAGGCCAAGCCTTTCGCAGGATGCGCCGCGATGGCCGCCTTATCAGGGTCCGGACCCTAGTCCCGGTAGATTTGTTGGTCGGTCGGGAATGAACGCGACCTGACTTCGGCGGCATAGTCGGTCACCGCGCCAGTGACGACAGCGGCGATGTCCTGATAGCGTTTCACAAATTTGGGAACGCGTTCGAACATGCCGAGCATGTCATCGGTGACCAGCACCTGACCATCGCACTGCGCCGACGCGCCAATGCCGATGGTGGGGCAGGCGACTTTCTGGGTGATTTCGATCGCGATCGATTCCATCACGCCTTCGATCACCATGGCAAAGGCCCCGGCCTTGGCGACGGCAACAGCGTCCTCGACAATGGCGCGCGCTTCTTCATCGCTTTTGCCGCGCACGCCATAGCCGCCGAGAATGTTCACGGCCTGAGGCGTCAGGCCGACATGGCCCATGACCGGAATGCCCCGGTGGGTGAGGAATTCGATGGTCGGCGCGATCACCTTGCCGCCCTCCAGCTTCACCCCCGCCGCCCCGGTTTCTTTAAGCAGGCGCGAGGCGTTGGTGAAGGCTTGTTCGGGCGAGGCTTCATAGGAACCAAAGGGCATGTCGACGATCACGGCGGCATGATAGCTGCCGCGCACCACCGCCGCGCCGTGCAGCGCCATCATCTCCATCGTCACCGCCACGGTGTGCGGCAGGCCATAGATCACCTGCGCCAGCGAATCGCCGACCAGCAACATGTCGCAATGCGGATCGCACAGCTGCGCCATGCGCGCGGTATAAGCGGTCAGCATGACCAGCGGTTCGCCCCCCTTGCGCTGCCGGATACGCGGCACCGTCAGCCGCTTCATCGGCTGCGGCATCGGATTTGCGCGGCTGGTTGAGGTGTCGAGCGTGAGCGTTTTGGGGAGTGTGGACATGGCGGTGGGGCTTAGCGGCGAATGGACAGACGCAAAAGGGGCATCCGTCGCGGTGTTCGCCAGTATTAACACAATGTATAAAATTAATTACATAGAGTCGTATATTTCGAACATTGGAGCATGGTGATGACATTTCGTGAAAAGACAAATTGGGTCGCGCTGGTGGTGATGCTGATCGCGTTTGGCTGGTTCTTCGTCCAGACACACCTCGTCCTGCCGCGCGGGGACGAGCATCTGGCGGCAAGCGGCGGGCTGCTGATCATCATCACCATCGGCATCATCATCGCCATGTCGATCATCATCGGCTTCATTGCGGCCCGCAATCCGGGCGAGGCGCATGTGTCTGTCGACGAACGCGAACGGTCGATCCATTGGTGTGGCACCCATTATGCCTATTACCCTGCTGTGATCGGAATGTGGTCATGCATCGGGCTGATCTTTTCCGGCCGGGATCGCGTGACCTTGCTCTATAGCCTGCTCGGCGTGGTCGTTTTTTGCGAAATCATCCGCATCGGCGCGCAGCTCTGGCTCTACCGCAGGGAGGGGTGAGCCATGCCGTTGCCCTTTACCAATGACGTGCGCACACTCCGCTTCCTCGCTGGCGAAATGACTCAGGCGGACCTGGGTGAGCGTGTGGGCGTGACGCGCCAAACCATCGCCGCCATCGAATCCGGAAAATATTCACCCAGTCTGGAGGTCGCCTTTCGCATTGCCCGCGTTTTCGGCAAGCCATTGCAGGAGGTGTTTCGCTGGTCCGAATGAAACGCGCGACCGCGCGGGCCAGGCCCACGGCTCTCCCCGGGGCCAAGCCGGGCCCAAAACCGCATTGGTTCAGCGCTTCGCCGCAGTCACCACCGCTTCGGTCACATTGTCGCTAAACAGGCCATCGATGCCTGCCGCGATAAATGCCTGGACTTCCGATGGCAGATCGCCCGCCGCACGCGGATCGACCCCGACGCGATGCTCGGCCGGCAGGAAATAATTTTCGCGCCGAAACGTCCAGACATGGACGTCGAGGCCCACCTTTTTGGCGTCGGCGACAAGGCTGGTCGGCTGGGCAAGGCGACCCTCATTGTCGCGTGGGATGACCATCGCCTTGGCCACACCGACGCCGTCGGCATAGCGTGCAATTGCAGCCAGCCCTTGGGGTGTGACCATTGCGGCATAGCTTTCCTTCGGCCGGTCGGGCGGACCACCAGCATCGGCTATCAGCTGAATCAGCCGCAGCCGCGTCTTGCCGCGCAGCGCGATCAGATTGCCCACTTCGAAGCTCTGGATGAACAACGGATCCGATTTCTCGCGATAGCCGAAGCGTTCCAGTGCAGCGAGCAACGGGGCTTCGTGCGGCAGGCCGATGCCGATAAAATAAGTGGGGTGCTTGGTTTCGGGATAGACGCCGATCCGCCGCCCGGTCTGTGCCTCGACTGCTTTGGCGAGCTGCAAAATCTCTTCAAATGTCGGCACGGTATAGAGCCCGTCATAGCCGCTGTTCGCGCTGCGCAGCTGCGGCAGACGCTCCCGCGCCCGTAGCGTGCGAAGCTCGGCGAGCGTGAAATCTTCGGTGAACCAGCCGGTGAAGCTTTCGCCATCGATGATCTTGGTCGCCTTGCGTCCGGCAAACTCAGGGTGATCGGCAACGTTGGTGGTTTCGGAGATCTCATTCTCATGCCGCGCCACGAGCACGCCGTCCTTCGTCAGCACCAGGTCGGGCTCGATATAGTCGGCGCCTTGGGCAATCGCGAGTTCATAAGCGGCGAGCGTATGTTCAGGGCGCTCGCCCGATGCACCGCGGTGGGCGATAATGATAGGATCGGCGAGCGCGGTCATCGGCAGCAGCAGGGCGAGGGTAGCAAGGAAAATTCGCATATGCGGGGCTTTGCACCGCTCCATGACATTCGCAAGACCAAGCTCATAAGAGCCGCGCGGCCCAGTCGCCTTCCTTAAACCCCACCATCAGCCCGCCAGGATATTCAACGACCGGGCGTTTGATCATGGCAGGTTCGGCGAGCATCAGCGCCGCGGCCTTGGCGGCATCAAGGTCAGCCTTGGCCGGATCGGGCAATTTGCGAAAGGTGGTGCCGTTGCGGTTGAGGAGGCTTTCCCACCCCAACGCCGCAATCCAGTCATTGAGGCGCGAGGCATTGAGCCCATCCTTGCGGACATCGTGAAAATGGTGAGCAATGCCCGCACCATCAAGCCATTTGCGCGCCTTTTTGACAGTATCACAATTGGGAATTCCATGAATGGTGATCATAGCCGATACCTTAGCCAGCCCTCGCTGCGCGGGCATTGGCATCGCCAAGCTTGGTTCGCAAGGCCTCTGCAAAGCGGTCCTGTAGCACGGAACGAACCTGCGGATTGGCGGCGATAAAGGCGCGCAGCCGCTCCGCCGGTATGAACCAAAGCCGTGCACCCGTTGCGAGCCGGACGGTGGCCGTCGCGCCGCCGCCATCCATCACCGTAGCCTCACCCACCAGATCGCCCGCGGCGCAGTGGCCCACGCCGACGCCGTCGCGGCTGACTTCTGCCGCGCCGCTCGCGATGAAAAAGAGGCACGGCGCAGCTTGCCCCTGTTGCACCAATATCTCTTCGCGCTGGCCATCGATCCAATGACCCTCGTCGATCAGGCGCCGCGCCATCGCCGGGTCGATGCCGCCCAGGTGGAGACTGCGCAATTGCGATTCTTCGGATGAAAAGTGGACATCGACCCGGCGATGTTCGCGCAGCGCATAGCGCAGCAGCATGGCGACGATCAGCAAGCTGAACAGCAGAGCATAGGATGGCCGGTCAATGACAAAAATGCTGGCGGCGACGCCCAAGAGCGCCGCGATTGCGAGCAAGATTGATCGGCGCGGCTCTTGTTCGGTCAACACCGCCACAATCAACAGCAAAATTCCGGCATGGCCCAGCCATGCCGCCTCTGCGATCCATTCCACTATGCGCATCCCTGTTTTTACTTGCGCGACCCGGTGTTAGAATATCCGAAAAATCGAAAGGTTGCCATCCCCGCAATATTATTGCGAATTGTCCCTGTTTGGGATAATATAGCGAAAGGCATGTGGTCGCATGCAGTAATGCTGCTCGGCGCGCCCTTGCCTTTCGGCGGCGATAGCGCCATGGCGCTCCGCGGATTGACCGCTTCAGGACTGAATGACGATGACTCAAAATTGGCAACCGCACAGCTGGCGCAGCCACGAAGCGCGGCAGTTGCCTTTTTATCGCGACGATGCCGCATTGGCCGCCGCTGAGCGCGAACTTGGCAATTATCCGCCTCTGGTGTTTGCCGGTGAGGCGCGCGATCTCACGCGCGATCTTGCGCGCGTGGTCGATGGCAAGGCGTTCCTGTTGCAGGGGGGCGACTGCGCCGAAAGCTTTGCCGAATTTCACCCGAACAACATCCGCGATACCTTTCGCGTCATCCTGCAAATGGCGGTGGTGCTGACCTATGCGTCCAAGCTGCCGGTGGTGAAGGTCGGGCGAATGGCAGGGCAGTTCGCCAAACCGCGCTCGGGCGATACGGAAGACCAGGGCGGCGTGTCGCTGCCCAGCTATCGCGGCGACATCATCAACGATATCGCGTTCGAAGCCGCCGCCCGCGAGCCCGATCCGCAACGCATGGTCAAGGCCTACAGCCAGTCCGCCGCTACGCTCAACCTGCTGCGGGCCTTTGCCAACGGCGGCTATGCCAATCTGCATCAGGTCAACAGCTGGACCCATGATTTCATGGGCCGCAGCCCATGGGCCAAGAAATATCATGAGACCGCCGACCGGATTTCCGAGGCGCTCGCCTTCATGAAGGCCTGCGGCGTTACGCCCGAAACCGTGCCTGCGATCAAGGGCACGAGTTTTTATACCAGCCATGAAGCGCTGCTGCTGCCCTATGAGCAGGCGCTGACGCGGCAGGATTCCCTGACTGGCGGCTGGTATGACACCTCGGCCCATATGCTGTGGGTCGGCGACCGCACCCGGTTTGAGGGCAGTGCGCACATCGAATTTCTGCGCGGCATCGGCAACCCTATTGGCATGAAGTGCGGGCCAAGTCTGGAACCTGATGCGTTGCTGCGCCTGCTCGACACGCTAAATCCTGCGCGCGTGCCGGGGCGGATGACGCTCATCACCCGCTATGGGCATGACAAGATTGAGGCGCATCTGCCCAAATTGGTGCGCACGGTGAAGGCGTCGGGACATCCCGTCGTCTGGTCGTGCGACCCCATGCACGGCAATGTAATCAAGGCGGCCAGCGGGTATAAGACGCGCCCGTTTGATCGCATATTGGCCGAAGTGCGCGGCTTTTTCGCGGTGCACCGCGCCGAAGGCACGCATGCCGGCGGTATTCATGCTGAAATGACCGGGCAGAATGTCACCGAGTGCACCGGCGGCGCGGTAGCAATCACAGACGAAGGCCTGTCAGACCGCTATCACACCCATTGCGACCCGCGGCTCAACGCCGCACAATCGCTGGAGATGGCGTTCCTGCTGGCAGAGATGCTGAATCAGGAAATGGCCGAACGGGCAAAGGTGGCGGCCTAACAAACCGATCGCTCCGCCTCCGCAAGCGAAGACGAGGGCCTCAGCCTCGGCTTCGCTCGGAGAGGCGGATTATTTTGAGGGTGCAACCCCCCGCCACCGCTTCAGGCTGCCAAAGGCGCGCGCGAGCGCTACGTGCAGGTCGGCGTCCTCAGCGGCGCCGCTTAGCGGGTAGGGCTTGCCGGGCTGGTCCCCCGGCCCGTGGTAATCGCCGTTCAAAAACGCCTGAAGCAGCGTCATGTCCGAAAAACTGCCGCCGACCATCAGCGACGTGACGCCCTTGGCGCCAAAGGCCCAGCCGTCCTGACGCTGGACGAAGGCATCGGCCTCGCCGTCCGTATCCAGCTTGCGGCCCAATTTGGCGACAACGTCGGCGACGACCGCATCATGCGGAGCCGAACCGCGCCCGATGGTCGCCACCGGCGTCCCGCGCGGAGCGATGGCGATGGTGTCGATATTGAGCGCGACGGTGATGTCGGTCAGCGGCACCACCGGATTGTCGGCGAAATAATAGGCGCCGAGCAGCCCGCGCTCTTCTGCCGTGGTGGCGAGGAAGTAAATGTCGCGGTCGGGGCGCTGGCCTTGTCCCAGCCGCTTGGCAACCTCGATCATCACGGCGATACCGCTCGCATTATCGACTGCGCCGTTGCAGATGCGGTCCGCCTCGCCCTCTGGCGCGCAAATGCCCAGATGATCCCAATGGCCCATGATGATGATGGCCTTGCCATCAGGCTTTGCACCAGGAAGCTTGGCCAAGATATTGTGGCTGTCGAACGCACGGACCTCGCTCGCCGCTTCGACGGTGGCGGTGATGGGTAATGTTGTTCCAGTGAAGTCGCCGGTCTTGGCCTGCTGCAACAGATCGTCTGCTTTCGCACCGCTGCGCGACACCAACGTGTCGAACCCGGCCTTGGCGATGAACCCGCTAACCGGTGCGCCGGTTGCGGCATTGCTGGCCAGCACCATCGAGGCTTGACCGAGCGAAGCCTTGATCTGTGTCCACGGCAGCGCATCGCCCGCGACGACCAGCACCGCGCTCGCCCCCCGCCTCGGCCAGCAGCCGCCGTCGCTCGCGGTAGCGCGGCAAATTGGTGCCGTAGGGGGCATTGTCGAACAACATGATAGCGAGCTTGCCGCGCACGTCGGCGGCAACCTTGCCCTCTGCGTTTACGCCATAGCCGACGAACATCACGGGCAAATCCGCCTGGACCGCCTTGGCCGCGCGGCTGGTGAGGAGGATGCTGTCATCCTCCAGCGTGAT
>JAAUPH010000029.1 GCA_012035435.1 Sphingopyxis sp.
AATGGGTCAAATCCGAAGGACGTCAAAATGGCTTCGATCTCGAAGCGAAATGCCCTTGCAGGTAGATAAACTACCTGACTGCGGACATTTCCCTCCGATATCTTCGCCATTTTGACGCCTCGAACGTGCATTTAATGGGTCCTGACCCTAGCTATCAACATGCAATTGTTATCGCGAGCGGGGCGGAGGTCATTGCGAGTGGAGCAAGCCGCTCTCGGCTGCGTCGCTCCGCTCGCAATGACAATGCGTTACCCCCGGCGAAGGATAATCAACGCGTAAGCTTTTTATACGCCAGCGCGGTGGGGCGGTCGGCCGCATCGCCCAAGCGGCGGCGCTTATCCTCTTCATAGGATTCGAAATTGCCCTCAAACCATTCGACATGGCTGTTGCCTTCGAACGCCAAAATGTGCGTGGCAAGCCGATCCAAGAAGAAGCGGTCGTGGCTGATGACCACCGCGCAGCCCGCGAAATTTTCGAGCGCTTCTTCAAGCGCCGCCAATGTTTCAGTATCAAGATCGTTGGTGGGTTCGTCCAGCAGCAGGACGTTGCCACCCTCTTTCAGCATCTTGGCCATATGCACGCGGTTGCGCTCACCGCCCGACAGCTGGCCGACCTTCTTCTGTTGGTCGACACCCTTGAAGTTGAACGCGCCGACATAGGCACGGGTTTGCATCTCATGCTTGCCGATGTTCATCATGTCATGGCCGCCCGAAATTTCTTCCCAGACATTCTTGCCTGGATCAAGCGCGTCGCGGCTCTGGTCGACAAAGCCAAGGCGGACGGTGTCTCCGATGGCAACGGTGCCGCTGTCAGCCTGTTCCTTGCCGGTAATCAGCTTGAACAAGGTTGACTTGCCCGCGCCGTTGGGGCCGATCACGCCGACGATGCGCCAGGCGGCAGGGTGAAGGACAGATTTTCGAACAACAGTTTATCGCCATAAGCCTTGGAGATATTATCGACCTCGATCACCTTGCCACCAAGCCGCGATGGAACTTGGATAACAATCTGCGCCTTGCCGGGAGCGCGATTTTCCTGCGCCTCAACCAATTGATCGAACGACTTGATACGCGCTTTTGATTTGGCCTGCCGCGCCTTAGGCGATTGCCGAATCCATTCCAGCTCGTCGCGGATGGCCTTTTGCCGCCCCTGATCCTCGCGCGATTCCTGCTCGAGCGCTTGGCCTTCTTGTCTAGATAGGTCGAATAATTGCCTTCGTAGATGAAATAACGACCACGATCGAGTTCGAGGATCCAGCCAACAACATTGTCGAGAAAATAGCGATCATGGGTGACGAGGATGACGTTGCCCGCATAATCGACCAGATGCTTCTCCAGCCAGGCGACGCTTTCGGCGTCCAAATGGTTGGTCGGTTCGTCGAGCAATAATATCGATGGCTTTTCCAGCAGCAAGCGGGTGAGCGCGATACGGCGCTTTTCCCCGCCTGACAGATTTTCAACCGACCAGTCGCCCGGCGGACAACGCAGCGCTTCCATCGCAATCTCAAGCTGATTGTCGAGCGTCCACCCGTCAACCGCGTCGATCTTTTCCTGAAGCGTACCCATTTCTTCCATCAGCGCATCAAAATCGCAATCCTCGGGCGGATCGCCCATGATCGTGCTGATCTCGTTAAAACGATCGACCAGATCGGCAATCTCGCGCACGCCGTCCTTGACATTCTCAAGCACGGTCTTCGCCGGGTCAAGCTCAGGCTCCTGGGGCAGATAGCCGACGGTGATGCCGTCGCCGGGCCACGCCTCGCCGGTAAAATCGGTATCGATCCCGGCCATGATCTTCATCAGGGTCGATTTACCTGTGCCGTTGGGGCCCACAATGCCGATCTTGGCGTCGGGATAAAATTGCAGATGAATGCCGTTGAGCACCGGCTTTTGCGCACCGGGGTAGGTCTTGGTCAGACCCTTCATAACAAAGCTGTACTGCGCGGCCATTGGTGCTCTCCGAACGGGCTACAAGGTTGCAGTGCGCCAGACTGGGCACCGGATTGCGGGCCGGTTAGCGAAGGCGGCGGGCAAGCGCAATGCAGTCTGCACGATCATATGCCGCAAAAATGCTGATTCTCTCGCGGGCGAGGAGGCCGAAATTTGTCGCGCCCTGACCAGAAATGCCAGCATTTCTAGGCCTCTTCCGCCAACTCAATTATTTTGTTGACGTTTTATGACGAGTCTCTAAATCCCGCCGCTCGCGGGAGGAGGCTTTTCTTCGAACGCGGAGTTTAAGTCTCTTAGGGAGCCAAGAGTCATGAAGAAGTTTGCTGTTATCGCCGCTGCTGCCGGCATGTTCGCCCTCGCCGCTTGCGGTGAAAAGGCCGCTGAAGAAGCTGCTCCGGAAGCTGCAACCACCGAAGCCGTTGCTGAAGAAGCCGCTCCGGCTGCTGATGCCATGGCGCCGGCTGCTGATGCCGCTGCTCCGGCTGCTGACGCTGCTGCACCGGCCGCTGACGCCGCTGCTGCTCCGGCTGCTGACGCTGCTGCTGCTCCGGCCGAAGAAGCCAAGAAGTAATTCTTGGCGCCTTCACGGGCGTAGAAAAAGAGGCGGTCAACCAAAAGGTTGGCCGCCTTTTTTCATGCGCGAGACGTGGGAAGTTCGGCGGCAACGTCAATGGCCGCTCCGAAGTTTTCCAAAAAAGTCCTAAAGACCGATCGCGGGTGAGGTCTGACGCGCTACGCTTGTCATTTCTGCGGATCATCGACCCCCGGACGATGATTGTTTCGGCAGAAATGGTCGGGGTGACAGGATTCCAGCAAATAGCTGGAATCACTTAAGAAAATAAGGCATATTCCCCTACACAGCACCTGCACAGCTATGGAACTCCGCGCGCTTTCGCTCCAAACCTGCACAGTTTCTGCACAGCGGAGTATGGGAATGGCGTTCATCACTGACAAGGAGGTGCTCAAATCCGGCCTGATCATTTTCAGGCGCGGCGATGTCGAACACCGCAATTTTTATTGCCGCATCAAGCTCCCCAAAGAGGACCGCTACAAGACGATCTCCCTTCACACATCGGACAGGGAGTCCGCCCGCGACCGGGCGTTCGATGAAGACGCCGACATCCGTTTCCGCGTGAAGCACGATGTCGCCGTGTTCAATCGTCCGTTTCGGCAGGTCGCGGCCGACTACCTCCAGACACAGCAGCGCCGTGCCGATACCGGCGAGGTTTCACACGACCGCGTGAAAAATCTTAGGAACGCCTTCAAGAAGGCGCTCGAAGATTATGTCGGCAGCACCCAGATACACCTGATCAGTCAGGACAGTTGGGTTGCCTACCCGACGTGGCGGCGGGAGAATGGCAAAGGCCGGTTTCGCGAGCATATCAGCGATTCGACTATCCAGTTTGAGATGGGCGCGCTTAACGCGGTGATGAACTTTGCCATCACCAAGCGGCTTGTGCCTGCAAGCCACCGCTTTGAAGGCAGGCCGAAGCTCAAAACCATGCGCCGCGATGAATTCACCATTGAGGAATATCGCAAGCTGCACAGCGTCGGGCGTAAATGGATCAGGGCGGCGACCACGCCCCAAGGCACTTGGTATCGCACCATGTGCTACAATTTCATGCTCATCATGTGCAACACGGGGATGCGTCCGCCCGAGGCGAAAAATCTGCGCTGGCGCGACATCACATTGGCCAAGGACCGCGACGGGCGCGAGATCGTCGTGATGTTCGTCCAGGGCAAGGGCAAATCCCGCAAGCTCGTGGCTCCCAAGAGCGTCGGCGAATATCTCGCTCGCGTGCGCGAACTGTCCAAGGCCACCGCGCCCGATGATGCCGTGTTCACGATCATCAACGGCAAACCCGCCAAATATCTCTACAGCGACACCGTTCAGGCGTTGCTCGTCGAAGCTGACCTGCGGATGGGGCCGAACGGCATCCCGCGTTCGACCTATTGCTTCCGCCACACCTACGCCACCTTCCGCCTAAGCGAAGGTGTCGATGTCTATATCCTGTCCGAACAAATGGGCACGTCGGTCAAAATGATCGAAAATCACTATGGCCATGTGAACACCATCAAGCACGCCGACCGCGTCTTGATGGGCATTGGCGGGTGGGAAGCCATGCACGCCGATATGGACGCCGAAGGCGACGTCGAGGAAGCCACTGCCAAGGCCCGACAGGCAGCAAAATCGAAACAATCAATTCGCCCTGCCCACTTCAAACGCTGACTCCGCATCGCTGATGCCCTTTGGAGGCAAGCGTTTGCGCCGGTTATCCGATGCGCCGCTGGCGCTCTTGATCGGGACACCGGCCAAGCGGACGGAGGAAGAAGGTGCGCCGAGCCTCAAGCACCCCTTCGTCCGCGTCTTCCTCGCATGACGCCACTTCGCCGCTGGCGAACTTAAAGTGGCGTCATGCGAGGGCTTCTAAAAGCAACCCGCGAAGCGACAATCTGCCTTTGGCGATTGATTGGCACTCGTTTTATCAATCATTATGTGGCAGTGACGTGATTGATAGAAAGGCATCTTATCAATCATGCGTTGGAACTGGCAGCTTCCCGACTGGCCTAAATTCCGCTTCGATGCGGATCGCATCCGTGCGGCAGAAGAGCAGTTTCTGAAAGGCTCCGGCGTCGTCATCGGCGCATTGCACCATCTTGATTCCGATGCGCGAGATGGCCTGACCGTCGAACTCATATCGCAGGAAGTCGTCGATAGCTCCGCCATCGAGGGCGAAATTCTCGACCGCGACAGCGTTCAATCATCACTGGCCAAGCATCTGGGCTTTGCCACAGATTCGCGCCGCGCAAGTGCGGCGGAGGCCGGTGCCGCCGAACTTATGGCCGATGTTTACCGGAACCATGCAGCGCCACTCGACGAACAGACGCTATTTGCATGGCACGCCATGCTCATGAACGGACGCCGCGACATTGCCGATGTCGGGCGCTATCGGACGCATGAGGATGCCATGCAGATCGTTTCGGGTGCGCTCCACGCGCCGCGTGTGCAATTCGAGGCTCCGCCGTCGAATACCGTGCCGCTGGAAATGTCCCGCTTCATCGCGTGGTTCAACGACAGTGCGCCGTCATCACCGAACCCGCTCCCAGCAATTACCCGTGCCGCGATCTCACACCTGTGGTTCGAGAGCATCCATCCCTTTGAAGATGGCAATGGCCGGATCGGACGCGCCATCGCTGAAAAGGCATTGGCGCAAAACCTGTCAGCACCGACGCTGACGGCACTGGCCGAAACGATTCATCGCCACCGCAAAGCTTACTACGCCGCGCTTCAACTCGGCAGCCAGAGCAACGACATCAATGCCTGGCTGGCATGGTTTGCCGATATTGTCATCGAGGCACAGGCGCGGACGATCACCCGCATCCGCTTCCTGATCGACAAGACGCGGTTGCTTGATCGTTTACGCGGGCAAATCAACGAACGGCAGGAAAAGGCGCTGCTTCGCTTGTTCCGCGAAGGGCCGGATGGGTTTGAGGGCGGGTTGAGTGCCGGAAACTACCGGACGATCACCGGGGCAGCACTCGCGACCACGACGCGCGATTTGGCCGATCTTGTCGAGAAGGGCGCGCTGATCCGCAGCGGTGAGCGGCGCTACGCGCGTTACCGGTTAGCGACCAGCGTTAAGTCGAGCGCAAGTGACACGAAGGCCCAAATCGCTATTGGCGCAGCTGACCAACGTGATGTCGGAGATCATCGCCGCGCACGGGCTTCGAACTAAACGCCCGCATTGAGATTGCCAATCGCCTGACGATATGTCGCGATCAGCAAGAGCAGCGCGAAAAGGAATGCGGAGCCACTGACGCACAACGCGACCGGATCTTGCAAGCCTTCAGCAAAAAGGGGCACGACAGCCATCAGCAGCAAGCAGCAGCCAGCAATACCTTTTGTGGCCCAGTTGAAATTCGACGGATCGACACGCGGAACAGCGGCCGCCAAGCTGATGCCTGTCAGTAAGAGGAACACGAATACGGGATCAACCGACATGCGAGCCGCGACCGCGCTGCCCGCGAGCGCAGCGATTTGCCCCCACAACACCGCGCTCCAGAGCCGTTGCCAGCGCGCAACATTCTGACCGCGCGCTTGCTGCCGCAAAAACCAGATGCGCATTCCGGTGGCAATCAACCAGCATAGTCCGATGCCGAGCATCCCGTAGAGGAGCCTTACCGGCGGCCCACCAAAACTTCCGAAGTGAAGCTGGAACATCGCCGATTGAAGCTGCTTGTGGAACGGGCCGTCGGCATATCCTGCCACCCCGATCAGCGCGCCGTTGCCGTCGAAGCTGTAGCTTTCGCCGGTCGCCAGCTGGCGCGGGACGTCGGTATCGATTTGCAGCACTTCGCGGTTCGTGCCGGGCGATTGGAGCATAACAAAGCTGACCCGCGCAGGAGCATGCTCGCGTTCGACCTGACGGATGAGCTTGGCGACATCGGCACGGTTGGGCGTCGGTGCTTTTGCCTCGACTTCCCCTGCCATTTCGGTCGCGGCGCGTTCGATATCGCCGCCGTAGGCGATTAAAGCGAGCGGTGGGCCGAGCACAGGGACCAACGCAAGAAAACATCCCGACAGCGTGACGACGACGTGAAACGGCAGGCCCCAGACGCCGGTGCGATTGTGCAGATCGGCCTGTTCGAGCTGGACATTGCCGCCACGCCGCAACCGGAACGCATCGCGGAAAATGCGCGGATGCGCGGCGATGCCAGTGATAAGCGCGGCAAGCAGCGCTACGCCCGCAATCGCGACCAAGGCAATGCCCCAGATGCCGGGCAGATACAGCCGTTCGTGCAGTTCGGTCACAAAGTCGGTCCATCCGGTCCCGACCGGCTCACGGATCGCGCCGCTGGCGTCGGCATAGCCCCCGCCCGCTTTACCCGGCACACGAATTTCCAGACGTGGCAGCGCCGATGTCGGTCCGAGCAGGATAACCGGAGGACCGCCGACCCCTGCGATGGCCTTGCCGGTGCGAATGGCATTGGCATAGCCTTCGGGCGACACCTCGGTCACGACCGGCGCGGTGGGTTGCTCCCATTGCCTCAGCTCGCCTGCAAAGACCGTCAGCGTCCCTGTCAGGCATATCTGGAAAATGAGCGCGCCGAGGATCAATCCGAGCAACCCGTGCGCGCTAAGCGATTTGGCGACGAAACCCTGTTGATCGCTCATACCAATGCCATGCCAACGCTGGAAGCAGCGGCGATAACGCCGCTCGTGACCAAGATCGTTGCTACCTTGCCGATCCGTTCGGAACCGAGCAGCCAAGCCGCCGCCACGGCCCAGGCAATGGGAAACAAAAGCAATCCCGCCGCGACACGATCCCCTGCGCCAAGCGTCGGCCGCAGCAAGACGGGGATGGACCACGCGATTGAAACGATCAGTCCAACAATCAACGCCATTGCCCAGCGCAGTCCATTTCGTACCTGGCTGCGAGGCGGCGGAGGCGAAGCACGGACGATCATGGCCTTTCGCGGCTTTCGAGTCGAACCCGCGACAAGTACAATTGCCGCAAACAGCGAACCGAGTAGCAGGACCAGCATCGTAGCCCGTCCCGGTCCCCAAGGCTTGGAGACCAGCCATATGGCCAGTACGACCATCGCCACAGATGCGCTCAAGGCAATTACTCGCCAGCGCGGCTTACTCCATGAAATATAGTTCGCCCCGACCGCACAGGTT
Source organism: Sphingopyxis sp. (assembly GCA_012035435.1). The sequence goes on from JAAUPH010000029.1 coordinate 7,630, forward strand.
GCACTCGCCGAACCCGCAATCAGGAATAGGTTCGCATCGCTGGTCAAAACCCGATTTGCCCGATTGTATAAAACATGCGCATGATATTCTGAAGTGCGAGATCAAGCGTTCCCAAACAAATCGGTTTCCGATCCATGCCGATATCACTCAAAAAGGGTAGGCAACATCAGCAACCCAATCGCAACACAACCTAAGGCGACCCAGCGCCAATTGCCCATTCCGCGCCAAGCAACTGCCCACCCGGATGGCGCTTGGGAAACCGACGTCAGATCGCGACCGACCCGAAGGCCGTAGATTGCTATGCCGGAGACCGCCAACCCCGTTAGAAACAACCCGAACAGGAACCAGATGATTTTAGTCCAGTAACCGCCAAAGGTGCCAAAATGCAGGGGATCGGCCATTTCAGAAATCCGCTGATGCACGTTCAAATCTTGAGCGTCTGTCGCCAGCAGCGTCTGGCCATCTTTCACAGGTGCCTCGCCGCCAAGGCTTTCGACGAGATACCAAAGCCCTGTCAGCGCAATGAGCAGAACAAACCACAGGCTCCAAACCCCCGCAAGCCTATGAATATCGACCCAAACAGTCCGTGCGTTGCGCCAGCGGACAGGCTTGAAAAAGCCGCGCCACCATTTCTTGTAAACGATGAACGAGGTTACAAAACTGATCAACATCAAAATCGACAATGCAGAGACCAAAGGCACACCATATTGGGTTGGCAGGTTCAGGTGGCGATGAAGGTTGCGGAAAATCCGCTGCGTATCGACAAAACCTTGACTGCCTTGAATGACGCCAGTCGTCGGATGGGCGTGAAGGAAGCCGATGCTGTCATCGGCCCATGTGACCGACACACGCACGGCAAACGCGCTGGCAGTCGGCTCGGACATATAGCTGATCTGCTTGACGTTGAGATGAGCCGCCGCGTTTTCAGCAATTTTGCTCCACTGCACTGGCCCCTCAACGCTTGATGGACTGACGCGCAATGACGGGTGTAGCAGCCAGTCAATCTCTGCGCTCAAAACGGCGACCGTGCCGGTGAAGAAAATGAACGCAAGAAAGATCGAAAGTTTGAAACCCACCCACTGATGAACGCGCCACCATAGCCTGCTTGGCTTGGTGACGCGCTTTGTGATTGACGGGGCGGTAACGCTTGCCATCAGAATTTAAGGCTGGCTTCCAGAAATGCTGATCGAGGCGCACCGGGAAAATGGCCTGTCGAACGCCCAAAGCCCGATGCGGCGTATGTTTTGTCGAACAGGTTCTGGACGCGCAATTGCAGTAGATAGGGGCCGGTTTGATAAGAGATGGTGCTGTCAAAGATCATGTAAGGCTTTACGCGTTGGCTGTCGAAGCTGACGCGTTCCGAGACATAATCTCCGCCCAACGCGACCGCTAGACCAAGGGGACGGATTTGATACCGCGTCCAAAAGCCCAGTTGGTGCTTCGGGGCGTTTGCAAACCGGTTTCCGACACTGTTGGTGATACCACCGCCAGCATTATCGGCTGTGATCTTCGTATCATTATACGCATAGCTCGCCGTGAGAACCCAATCCGGCGTGATGTCGGTCGCAATATCGAATTCGATGCCCTTGCTTGTAACTTCCCCGAATGAAATCAGGTCGTCGATCCCGTCACCTGCGACATCGCCGCGTGGGTCGCTTTGCAAGACATTGCTGCGCTTGATCCGATAAATCGCGATCGAAGATTGAACGCGACCGTCGAGCAGCGCTGTTTTCAAACCCCCTTCGAAAATATCGCCTGCGGTTGGTGCGAAGGGGCCGCCCGCACGCGTGTCCTGATCGAAAACGCTTTGGGGCTCGAACGTCGTTGCATATTGACCGAAGAGCGAGATGTCCTCGCGGATTTTATACACTGCCCCAGCGCGCCAAGTGAATTTGGAATCCTTGAAAAGGGTAACGCCACCTGCCTCTTCTTCCCGGTCATTGAACCGGTCTTTGCGACCACCCAAAGTCAGAATGACCGGACCGATGGTCGCTTCGCCAAGAACATAGGCACCCTGTCTCGTCGTCGTCGTCAAGAATCTGTCGAACGCCGGAAGCGCGTAGGTGCTGCTGTCGGACAGACCGTAGACAGGCGACACGAACGAAAGCGGACCGGGACGACCGGCGGTAGCGGTTGTGCCGCCGTTCAATGTTCGTCCGTCAAAAACATCATCATTTGTGAAATAGTCATAGCCAAACAACAGCCTCGTTTTCACGCCGCCAAAGTCGTTCGACCAGATGGCGTTGATCGCGGTCGAGACAGCCTCGCTTTCACGGCGCTGATCACGAAATTGCCGTGTAAGCGAATCGATCTGACCATCGGCATTGGAATCGAACAAAGCCCGTGGTTCATGATAGTTTTGGGTTTCGAGCGACTTGGAATAGCGCAGGCCGCCGGTCACAGCGAAGTTAGCCGAAAAGTCGCTTTCAAATGTCACCTGGCCGACGCTGGCTTTTGTGTCGAGAAAGTCACTTGGCTCGTTGTGATTGAAGCGGCGACTGCCAAGAAAATTGCCGTCATTGTCGACTGGCACCCCACGCAAGCGATTGCCGGGCAGGTTCTGTTCGAAGCGCGTTCCCTGAACGGTCAGTTTGCCAATGCCAAGATCGGCGGAGACGCCGCCGTCCATGATGAACACTTCATTCTCGGCGTTGAAGCGCTGTGTAGACCTGTCTTCGTAAAACAGTCCAGCTCGGGCGCTGATTGCAGGTGACAGTGCGCCGTTCACCTCGCCAAAGGCACCGTAACGATCAGCGGTGCCGCCGATTAGTCCGACGCGCCCTCCATTCTGTTGCGACGGCTTTTTGGTAATATAATTGAAAATCCCACCCGGCGCTCCGGGTCCGTAGAGCATGCCTGCCGGACCCTTTAAAAATTCTAGCCGCTCAACAGTGAAGAGCTGCGGCACTGCAAACGCGGAAAAAGGGTTTCCGCGCAGCCCGTCGTAAAATATCTCTTCCTGACGAAATCCGCGCGCTGTTACGCCAGCATAGCTGAATAAGCTGACACCGGAGATATTTCGGTACAAGTCCTGCGCATCACGCGCACCCTGATCCTGTATCAATTCCTTTGTGATGACCGTGATCGACTGTGACGACTCCAGCGGGTTGGTCGGCAATTTGCCCGATGATGTTTCCTCCACCCTGTAAAGCTGAGCTGCTCGCGCGGTAACGATGATTTCGTCGCTACCTTCCTCCGCATTGGCGGGCGTTTGCGCAAAGCCGCTCGCCGGAATTGCGCCGATGGCGGTTGCGAGAAGCAGCCGCACTAATAGTTGTTTTGACATTTATTACCCCTTCAAGTTGCCGACCCATTAACGCGAATGCGAGTCGTTCGCAAGTAGCTTGACGATCCGACGTTCAGACAATTATATGCTAATGCGAATTATTCGTATCGAAAGGGGCTGTAATGTCGGAATACAGATTGGAAATCGGTGGGCACCGGCGGTGCTGGACAGCACCAAGTTCGGGGGCTGCTGCCCACATGGCACGCCCCGCTTGCGCGTCGGTTGCACTGGCATTTGCGATGCTATCGTCTCCGTCCAGCGCGCAGGACAATGACGGCGAGTACTGGCTGGCGCGTAAGGATCAGATCATCGTCACGGCGACGCGGACGCCGATCAAAATTGAGGACGCCGCCGTCACGGTCTCGATCAAGACCGACGAGCAGATCGCCGATGAGCTCATTACCGACATCAAAGACCTTGTGCGGTTCGAGCCGGGGGTCAGCGTGCAACGCCAGCCCGCCCGCTTCAATGCTGCGCTTTCAGCGACCGGACGTGCGGGCAATGAAGGTTTCAACATTCGCGGTATTGGCGGCAACCGTGTGCTGATCCAGGTCGATGGCGTTCGCGTACCCGATGGCTTCAGCTTTGGCGCGCAAAGCGCCGGGCGCGGCGATTATGTTGATCTCGGCCTGATCAAATCAGTCGAAATCCTGCGTGGTCCGGCCTCGGCACTTTATGGCAGCGACGGACTGGCAGGCGCGGTCAGTTTCATCACTTCGGACCCTTCGGATTTTCTTGCCGGGGCCAAGAGCATCGGCGGTCTGGTGCGCGGGGCCTATTCGAGTTCCGATAACGAGTTTACCGAAACTGCGATCCTTGCCGGCAAAAGCGGCGACTGGTCCGCATTGGCGGCCTTCACCCGTCGTGATTATCGGGAACTCGACAATAAAGGCTCGGTTGGCGGCCTTGGCGCGGCGCGCACTTTGCCCAATCCGCAAGACGGACGCTCGAACGCCGCGCTGGCGCGCATCGTCTATGATCCGGCGAACGGCCACAAGCTCCGGCTGACCGGCGAATATCTGGATACCCGCCTCTTCACCGAAGGGCTGACCGGGCGTTCGGCAACCGTCGAGCTTCTCGAAGCCGTCGATACCGGCAAACGCAAGCGCGTCAGCCTCGACTGGAGCTGGGAAGGCGACGGTGCAATCGATTTCGCGCGCGCCGCGATCTACTGGCAGGACGGCGAGGATGTGCAGTTCACCGACGAGGATCGCACGCCTGCCGCCGACCGCGAGCGTTGAACACGTTCGAGAACCGCGTCATCGGCTTTGCCGCCGATGCCCGTTCGGACTTTGCCACCGGAGCAATCACGCACCGCCTCGTTTATGGTGGCGACATCAGCAAGACCCGCCAGCGGGGCTTGCGCGACGGCGTGATCCCGCCTGCGGGCGAAGTGTTCCCAACGCGGGCATTTCCGACCACCGACTTTACGCGTGGCGGATTATTTGTCGGCGACGAGATCGGTATCGCAGGCGGACGGCTCATCCTTTATCCGGCCGTGCGTTTCGATTTCTACCGATTATCGCCGCGCAACGATGCGCTGCTCCCCGGCTTTCCGGCAACCGGGCAAAGCGGGTCGCGCGTCTCGCCCAAATTCGGCGCAGTATGGAAGGTTGCAGACGACGTCCGTTTCTTCGCCAACTATGCGACGGGCTTCAAGGCCCCCGAGCCGGGGCAGGTCAACCAGTTCTTCGAGAATCTGGCCTTCGGCTATACATCGCGGCCCAATCCCGATCTGGGGCCGGAGCGTAGCACGAGTTTCGAAGGCGGGCTACGGCTGGGCAATAAGGCGGTGAGCCTCGACATCACCGGCTTCACCGCGCGCTACAAGGATTTTATCAGCCAGGAAGTCGTTGGCGGCGCGTTCACGCCCGCCAATCCGGCGATCTTCCAGTTCATCAATTTGAACCGCGCGTCGGTCAAAGGTGCGGAAGCGCGATTTGAGGGGCGGACGACCGGCGGGCTGACCGGCACGCTCGCACTGTCATACGCAACCGGCGACACGATCCGCGCCGATGGCAGCCGCGTCCCGCTTTCGACCATCGATCCTTTGAAGCTCGTTATGGGGGTCGGCTATCGCGCACCGTCGGGCAGGTTTGGCGGCCAGCTGATCGCAACGCATAGCGCACAAAAGGAACTCGACCGGACGACCGGCATTTGCACGCCCGCCTGCTTCCGCCCCGGCGCATTCACGATCCTCGACGCCACAGCCTACGTGAAAATTGTCGATGGGCTGACACTGCGCGCAGGTCTCTTCAACATCCTCGATGCCAAATATGCCTGGTGGAGCGACGTGCGCGGCCTCGCCAGCACCTCGACCATCGCCGACGCTTTCACCCAGCCGGGCCGCAACGCCAGCGTGTCGCTCAGCTACCGCTTCTAAGAAAATCAGGGAGAAAGAACATGAACAGATTTACGACTGCCATCTGTGCAGGTCTTCTCGCGCTTGCCTTTGCGACCAATCCAGCGCTGGCACATCCGCCAATCGCTGCCGGGCAGGCTGCTGCCAGTTTCGAGCAGGACCGTGCCGACATTCTTGCGATGGCGGGCAATTTCAAAGTCCGCTTCGACATGCAGGAATCCACGCGCTGGGACACCGGCTATACGCCGCTCGACAAGAAAACCTCAGGCGGCAACGAGGTCGTCCGCGTGATCGAAGACACCGGTCGCAAGATCGTGCTCCAGCATATGTTGGTCATCGAACAGGACGGCAAAAGCTACGTCATCAAGCATTGGCGACAGGATTGGGAATATGAGCCATCGCAGGTTCTGGTCTATGCTGATCGCAACCAGTGGAAATATGAACCCGTGCCCGAGCGAATGCGCACGGGCCGCTGGGCGCAGACCGTTTGGCAGGTCGATGATTCTCCGCGCTATGGCGGTTGGGGCCAGTTCGAGACACAGGCGGGTCTGAGGCGCTGGCGCTCGA